>CAMBFX010000068.1 GCA_945865695.1 Chryseobacterium gleum
CTGCCTTTTGGGGAACATCAAATTCGCCAGTATTAAACGGCTCATTGATAATTTCAAGATTAAAAAACTGATAAATTCTGCTCATAAATTATTGCAAATAAATTACCTTTTGAGATAATAGCTTGCAATATAGCAAAAGAGTCCGAAAACCAAAATAATCAACATCCAAAAAAATATTTTATTTTCTTTTTTCGGCTCTTGAAAGCCAAAAGGACGTAAATCATTGTATCCGGGAACCCTTTTCATCGTTTAATTATCTTTAAAATTAGCCAGAATTTTGAGGTTCTTAAGAAACACATCTACTTCTTGATAACCGTTCATAATTTGCAAACGTTGTTCCTTTTCGGTAAGAACGATATAACTCGGATACGACATTTTACCATCCAACAAGGACACCGCTAAGGCATGTGATTTATATTCGGGAATATAATAAAATATGTTGTTATTATAATGAATTGTATCTTTTGATTCGGCATTGAATTTCACACAATAAAAATTCTCATTCATATAAGCAGCAACCGTTGAATCTGAAAAAGTTCCTTTATCCATTTTTTTACACCAACCACACCAATCCGTATAAACATCAATAAATATTTTTTTAGGATTCACTCGATTGGCTTCGATAGCTTCTTCGAATGTCATCCAATTCACCTTTCCATTTCCTTGAGAGGAACAACCGAAATGAAGAAAAACGGTGAGCGTAGTTAAAATGAATGCTGTTTTCATAATCAGGTAACGTAAGTATTTCATCAGGGTTGGTTCAATTTATATGCCAATAAATAAATTTTAAGGTATTCCATAAAAATCAATGAGATAAACTATGGCCGCCATTGCCGCAGACCCTAATTCTAATTCTCTTTTATGCACTGACTCAAAAACATCAGTATCGGCATGATGATGATCAAAATATCGCTGAGAATCTGGAATAAAACCCATCAATAAAGTGGTTCCATTTTTTAATTTCCCTACATCAACTCCTGAATATCCTTTCTCAAATTGCGTTACCTGATAAGGTTCAAATAATTTTTTCCAAGTAAGAATTTTTTCAATTTGCGCAGGTGTTCCATCTACACTAAATCCGATTGGAGTAAATCCTCCTCTATCGCTTTCAATGGCGGCAATATGTGTTGAACCATCAAATTTCGCTACTTCGGCATATTTCTTTCCGCCTTTCACTCCATTTTCTTCATTCATATACAATACACAGCGGATCGTATTTTTAGGTTTATAGCCTGTTTTCATTAAAATATTTAATACTTCAATAGAATGAACACATCCTGCGCCGTCATCATGTGCACCTTCTCCTTTATCCCAACTATCCAGATGCCCTCCTACTACAATAATATTTTTCGGATTTTCGCTTCCGCGTAATTCTCCAATCACATTATAGGATTTTACATCCTTCAACGTTTTACAACCTAAGTCTAACTTAGCTGTAATTTTATTTCCTCGAGCCATTTGTTGAGAAATTTGATCGGCTATTTGAGTGCTGATGGCTGCGGCTGGAATTTTTGGCAACGAATCATTGTATTGTAACGACCCTGTATGAGGATGATCATCATCTGCCTGCGTTACACTTCGAATAATTAAGCCTATTGCTCCATAACGAGCCGCTTCACTTGCACCAGAAGCGCGTTGGTCAACACAACCTCCATACGATTTAAAAGTAACAATATTCTTTTCGTCCATTGGACGATTCATAAAAACAATTTTTCCTTTTATATTTTTTTCTCCTAAAGATTTTAGTTCTTCAAAACTTTTCACTTCAATTAATTCACCTTCTAATTTTCCATCTGTTCCTACCGAACCTCCGAGAGCAGTAACATTTAATGAAACACCCGATAAATTATCTTGAAATCCTCCAGAATTTTCTGCATATTTTACTTTTACGGTTAAACTTTCTTTTCCTCTCACCCAATGAGGAACCATTACTTCTTGAAGATAAACTGAATCAAATCCCAATTCACGCATCGTTTTTTCTCCCCACAAAACGGCTTTTTCGGCATTTTCAGAACCCGATAATCGATGGCCAACTGTTTTACATAAAACCCTAAGATTAGAATAACAGGAAGATTCTGTTAAAGCGAAATCATACATCTGCCGAAAGTAGATTGAATCGTTCTGTTGAGTTTTTCCGGATAATGAAAAAAGCAAAAGAAATAAAAAAGGTATTAATCGCATAGATGTTAATTAATTCCTAAAATTAAATTAAATAATCCATTTCAATAACTTCTTAACAATAAAAATCCTCGTCAATATTCAGATTTTCGACCAATCCAACTAATTCACAATCGAAATATTAATAACTCCTTTCGGCTAAACTTCAAATCTTATCGTATAAAACTAATTTTACTACAACGTCGATAAAAAAACAACCCATCATGGCAAAGAAAAAATCCTCCACCATTAAAATTTTCGTGCTCGACACTTCTGTGATTCTTCACGATCATAATTCCATTAATAATTTTCAAGAAAATTGGGTCGCCATACCTATTACTGTCTTGGAAGAATTGGATAATTTCAAACGCGGAAGTGACTCTAAAAATTTCGAGGCTCGTGAGTGCATTCGCATTTTAGATAAAATGTCGGGAAATGACTCTTTGCAAGATTGGAAAGATTTGGAAGGAAAAGGAAAAGGAAAATTCAAAATTGTGATGAATAGTCGTAACAATACAGTGGATGCAAATGCTGTTTTTGGTGAGCGAAAAAATGACCACCGAATTTTAAATGCTGCTTTAACTTTAATGAATGAAGAAACGGATAAAAAAGTGGTACTTATTTCTAAAGATATTAATCTTAGATTAAAAGCAAAAGCCTTAAATATAGCGGCTGAAGATTATGAAACAGGCAAAATTCATATTGATGATTCATATACCGGAAGAACAACCATTGAAGATGTAGATGGTGAAGAAATAAGAAAAATATTTACCGATGGTTTTACTGAAAATACTTCTATTTTAGGGGTGCATAAATCGAATAATCACTTTTATGTATTAAAAAATCACAAATCTTCAACTCTCGCCTATTACAATCCATTTCAAGAAAAAGTTGAAAGAGTAGAAAAACAATTTACCTATGGAATCAAACCAAGAAATGCAGAACAAACATTTGCTTTGCATGCTATTTTGAATGATGAAGTAAAAATGGTAACCATTCAAGGTGTGGCTGGAACAGGAAAAACATTATTAGCTTTAGCAGGCGCTATCGAACAAAGGAGAAAATACAATCAAATTATTTTAGCTCGCCCAATTATTCCGTTGAGTAATCGTGATATCGGATATTTACCTGGTGATGCAAAAGAAAAGATCAATCCATATATGGAACCACTTTGGGATAATTTGAAATTCATCAAATCTCAATTTAGCGAGACTGAAAAACGCCACAAAGCAATTGATGAAATGGTGGCCGAAGATAAAATTGTAGTGACTCCACTCGCTTTCATTCGAGGAAGAAGTTTCTCTAATATCTTTTTCATTATTGATGAAGCACAAAACTTAACTCCACATGAGGTAAAAACCATTATCACGCGAGCTGGTGAGAATACTAAAATCATTTTTACGGGAGATATTTATCAAATTGATACACCTTATTTAGATGAGCATAGTAATGGTTTATCCTATGTAATTGATCGTTTAAAAGGAAATAAACTTTTTGCACATATTACCTTAGAAAAAGGCGAAAGATCGGAATTGGCGAATTTGGCCAATGAACTTCTATAATTTCAAAACAGTATTATTAATCCTATTTCGTTGCCCAATTTCCCCTTTTTAGCGCTAAAATTATGGCTTAAAATTCATCCAATTTAATTTTTAAAGGATTTATTTGGATGATTACCCATATGTAAATCACTCTTATTCATGAAAATAGGGTAATGATTGAAAATCTAATTTTTTTCTCTCCATTTTTGGCAAATTTTTTGAACATTGCAACCTGATTTTTATGCCAAATTTATTGGGATATTTATATCTTTGAAAAGAACCTAAAACGGGATTATGAAGAATGTAATTTTTACTTTGAGTTTTTTATTGGTTGGCACTTTTGCTTTTACACAAGGTGTAACCGAAGTGGTCATTCCATACAACGGAGCCGATTCAACATTGAATGCTGATGCTCTTGCCAAGTATAATGAAGGTATTTCTGCTTTTGAAAATGGAAAATTAGAGGATGCTGTTTCCAAATTTTCGGAAGCTATTAAAATTGAACCCCAATATGGAAAAGCCTATTTTAATCGCGGAACCGTTTATGCGCAACAAAACAAATCTGATTTAGCGATTGCAGACTTTGAAAAAGCAGCAAGTTTAATCAAAGATCACCCCGACAATGCTTGGTTTCAAATTGGAATGATAAAAAGTGATCAACGTGAGTTTACTCCTGCCATTGAAGCTTTTGATAAGGCAATTGGTTTAAACAAGGAAGTGGCAAAATATTATTACTATCGTGGAGTATGTTATTTCCAAAAAGATGAATTTGAAAAAGCCATCGACGATTTTTCTGGTGCTATTCTTTACGATGCAAAATATAGTTATGCATATAATGATCGTGGAAGTTGCAAGAAAAAAACTGGAGACTTAGATGGTGCTATGAATGATTACGAAAAAGCCATTCAATTAGATCCAAAATCTGCTTTTGCCTATAATAATTTAGGTTCTGTAAAAAGAAATAAAAAAGATTATACTGGAGCCATTGCAGAATACAACAATGCTATTCGTTTGAAACCGGATTATCATATTGCGATAAATAATCGTGGTTCTGCCAAATTTGATGATGGAAAATATGAAGATGCTATTAAAGATTTTACAGAAGTAATTAAACTAAAATCTGATTATGCTTACGCTTATAATAATCGTGCAGCGGCTTACATTAAACAACAAAAATATAAAGAAGCAATAGCCGATTGTGATAAAGCCATTTCATTGGATGCTAATTATGGCTTTGCCTATTTAAACAGAGGAATTGCTAAAGAAAGCTTACGTGAACTTCAAGGAGCCTGTGATGATTGGTTGAAAGCCTTAGAGCAAGGAATTGAATCTGCCGAGGTTTATTATAACAGCGGAGTTTGTTCGGATATAGAGAAATATAATAATTAAGAATTAAAAATTAAGAATTAAGAATCAAAAGCTATGAAAAAGCATTTATTATATATTTTATTCAGCGTTTTTACTGTAACAACATTTGCTCAAATAAAAGATACTCCTTTTGAAAAAGAATTTTTCAAGGATAAAAAAGACGAATACAAAGAAGCAAAAAACGAATTTGAAAAAGGTGTAAAACTTTACGAATTAGGAATCTATAAATTTGTAGAAGCTATTCCGTTTTTGGAAAAAGCTTATGATTTCAATCCGAATTATTCGGTGTTAAATTATATGCTGGGTAACTGTTACCTTTCTTCTATTCATAAACAAAAAGCACTGCCACATTTCATTAAAGCTTATGAATTAAATCCAAATGTGGATGTAGATATCAATTTCAAAATTGGTTTTGCCTATCATTTGAAATATGAATGGGAAAAAGCAATAAAACATTATGAATTTTATAAAACTTCTTTGAATACCAAAAACCAATTGAGTGAAACTGAATTTGTAAATAAGAAAATTGAAGAATGCAACACGGGAAAAACTTTACAAGCACATCCCGAAAGAGTTTGGATTGACAATTTAGGTTCTACTATCAATAATGAATATCCAGAATATTCTCCGTTTATTTCTGCCGATGAATATACTATTGTCTATACTGCGCGTAGAACCGATTCAAAAGGAGGAAACATAGATGATCATCCAGAATATGGTGACAATATGTTCTTCGAGGATATTTATGCAGCAAGACGCGATGAAACAACTGGAAAATGGATGACACCTGAAAACATTACCAATATTAATACGGAGAATCACGATGCTACTGCAGGACTATCACCGGACGGAAACCGCATGTTCGTTTATTATGGTGACAAAGGAGGTGGAGATATTTACGAATCTTTTTTTAAGGATGGTAAATGGTCGAAACCTGAAAAATTAAATAAAAATATCAATACCGAACACCACGAAACATCTGCAACCATTTCATTCGACGGAAAGCAATTGTATTTTATATCCGACCGTCCGGGCGGAATTGGAAATCCGGATGGAAAAGAAGAATTAAAAAATCACGATATTTGGGTTTCTAATTGGGACGAAAAGAAAAAAGATTGGGGAGTTGCCGTTAATTTAGGTTCAACCATCAACACAAAATATGAAGAGCGCTCATGTTATTTCCACCCTGACGGTGTAACGATGTATTTATCCTCTGACGGACATACCACAATGGGTGGATTAGATGTATTTCAAGCGAAATTAGAAGATGGAAAATGGACAACGCCTGTTAATTTAGGATATCCTATTAATACTCCCGATGATGAAGTTCACTTTGTGGTTTCGGGTAGCGGTCGTTATGGATATTATGCTTCTTTCCGCCCCGAAGGAAAAGGAGAAAAAGATTTATATCGTATTACTTTCTTAGGACCAGAAAAATTACCGTTGACCAATAGCGAGGATAATTTGATTGCTTCATTGGTAAATCCGGTAAAAGAAATCACTATCGAACCAAAAGTAGAAGTTACTTCAAGTAATTTGGCCATCCTAAAAGGTATCATTCGTGATGCTAAAACATTTATACCGTTAGAAGCAAAATTAGATTTGATCAATAACGAAACAAATGAATTAGTTGCTTCTTTCTCGAGTGATCCAACCACTGGAAAATATATGGTAACTATTCCTGGAGGAAAGAATTATGGTATTGCAGTGAAAGCTGATGGATATCTTTTCCACTCTGAAAACTTTAATTTACCAGCATCTTCTGGTTATAAGGAATATGAAAAAAATATTGACTTAAAACAAGTGGAAGTGGGTGCAACCATTGCATTAAAAAACATTTTCTATGATTTTGATAAAGCAACATTGACTTCTTCTTCTACCAATGAGTTGGAACGATTGAATAAATTATTGATTGATAATCCTACGGTAAAAATCGAATTAGGTTCACATACGGATAGTCAAGGAAACGATGCCTATAACCAAGCGCTCTCTGAAAAACGCGCAAAATCGGTAGTGGATTATTTGGTTGGCAAAGGAATTGCTCCTGATCGTTTAACTTCTAAAGGATATGGAGAAACTAAATTAATTATTTCGGATGCGGAGATTTTGAAAATGAAGACCAAAGCAGAAAAAGAAGCTGGTCATCAAGAAAACAGAAGAACAGAATTTAAGATTACCAGTAAATAAACAACTATTTTATAGTAAATCCCTGGTAGAAATATCAGGGATTTTTTTTTACACTAACTTTAATTAAATAAACACCATGAAAAATGATCTATCCAAATTAATTGAAGCAGAAAATAAAGCAGCTATCTTATTTGAAGAAATTCAAAATAAAAAATTAATTATTGAAGGTAAATCAGAGAAAGATTTAAATTCAGAAATATTTAATCTAGCGCTTGAACTTTTTAATATTAAAAAATATTGGCATAAACGTATTGTTAGAGCTGGAAAAAACACTTTACTTCCTTATCAGGAAAACCCACCGGATTTAATTTTACAAGGAGACGATATTTTATTTTTAGATTTTGGGCCTGTATTTGATGAATGGGAAGCTGATTTTGGAAGAACCTATGTTATCGGTTCAAATGAAAAAAAACTAAAACTAAAACAAGATGTAGAGTTGGCTTGGCACGAAGGAAAAAAATATTTTATCGAACATAAAGATCAAATTACAGGTGCAGAATTTTATAATTTCACTTGTGAATTAGCTAAAAAATATAGCTGGGAATATGGCAATGAACATGGCGGACATTTAGTGGGTCATTTCCCTCACGAAACCATCATTGGAGAAGATCGTATCAATTATATTCATCCTGAAAACACTTTGTTAATGTGCAATAAAGATCCATTCGGAAAAGATAGACATTGGATATACGAGATTCATTTTATTGATTCCAAAATGGAAATAGGTGGATTTTTCGAGCAACTGCTGTTTTGAAAAATACGTTATGGAAATTATATACTCCTATTTAACTACTTCATCAAACCATGCTCCTTAAGTTCTTCCTCTATTTTACTAATCGTTTTTCCGGTTACTACTCTACCAATTACCACTTGATAACCAATTCCCATTAATAATTTATTCAACCAATTTCCTCCAACCGATTTTTTAAAAACGGCTTTGTATCTTTTTCGAAATAAGTTCGGCAATTCTCTTCGCAATTGTTCATCATATTGCGGCCATGGTAAATAATATTTTTCAGGTATTTTATTGTATCGTTTATCCCAATCTACATCAGGAATAATCGGCGCATGAATTTTACCCGTTGCTTTATCTGTCATAAAAAATCTTTCTTGAGCGGCTAAATTATGGTAGCCTTTTTTGAAAATCGGATTCTCCAATGGATCCTGTATAGTATAAACATCTCTTAAAAATTTTTGACAATTATACCGTCCTAAAAAATAATCATGCGTACGAAAATGATAATCAAAAAATCCACTGAATCCTTCGAAAGCTCCACAAGCAATGGCTTTGGCTCCTTCTGCATACTCATCATTCCCACGATTTCGCTTGGGAACAATCATGTATCGACTTGCATTCATCGGATCCATGGCCCTTTCAATATCTTCTTCCTTAAAAGTTAATTGACCGCGCATCGCACCAAAAATTTTACCGGCTAAACTTCCTAAGCCAAAATCATTGGCGAATTCCATATTTATTTCTTCGGTTGGAAATGGATCTATCATCAATACACTTCCGTTAGTCTTAGAATAATCTGAAAGTGTTTTCATATCCGAACCCGATTTTTTACGCAGAAGATTCATGGTAATTTCAAAAGGTTCGTTATTCATCAAACCACCATCTGCATTCACTGTTCTATAAATTTTATCAGGTCCACAATATTGTTCGAGCTTTTTCCAATCTACATCACCATTACCAATGAATTCATGCAAATCCTTGTTATCTTTTAGATATTTAATGTGACGATGCACTTCTCTATATTGCAATCCAAATGGAAAAGCTCCTGTTGCCATAGCGCAATCACGAAGAATTTTCATGTTATCATCTTCTTCGCCTGTAATATTTATTTTTCCATTGTTAGCATAACCACCACAAAATGAAAAATGCCCCACATCACGAAAGGAAGCCATTTTATAACTCGATGCTTTATCACCATTTCCTCTAAAACGAACATTATAGGGAACGCCAATGAGATTACTTAATGTAACAAACACATCCAAGTCTTTTCGAATATAATCTCGCCCTGCTTCTCCTGGTGTAAAAGTAGAAATGGTTCTATTGGCAATGGTATCAATAAAAGAAGAATTGAAAATAGATTTAACTGATTTCATTTTCTCTAAATCAGAATTCTCTAACATTAATTGCATCATGTTTTTGGAAGCGAGATTTACCCAAGAATCAAAAAACGGATTTTTCGTTCCACCATCAGAGGGTAATTTTCGAATCGCTTCGAATTTTTTTTGTAGGGCAATGGCAGCAATAATTGATGTCATTCCACCTGCAGAGGCGCCACCAATCACGTCAATCTGAATATCGTGAGTAGGAATACTTTCATCCTTGCCTTTTGCTTTTTCCCATTTATCAATGGCCTCAATAAGGCAATCCATCACTCCGGCTGTATAGGCACCTGCCGAAACCGCTCCCGCCATACAAAGTCCTAAATGGTATTTATTGTCTTGACTCATGAGCTTTTAATTTTGTACAATTTAATAATTATTTCATTTGACCAAACTTCTCCTACTTAAAATGTTATTTTTTTAGAATTCAATATACTTTTTTGCCACCTTTTACGTGATATTGTGTCATATTTGTATTTCAAAAAACATTACATGCATTTCATCTCGGTTATTTTTCTATTAATTTCTTTTTCCATTTCTGTTACAGCTCAGAAAAAAGTGACCATTAGCGGTTACCTAAAAGATGTTTCTAGTGGCGAAGATTTAATTGGAGCGAGTGTTTTTATTAAAGAAACGATGAAAGGTACCACAGCCAATACATACGGTTTCTTTTCATTCAGTTTGGATCCTGGTGAATATACATTGATAGCTTCTTATGTTGGTTTTGATACCTATGAACAAAAAATTAGTCTTACCGAAGATGTACGAATCAATATCAACCTAACACCAACTGCAATCGAAATGGAAGGTGTAACGGTTACCGGTGAAAAAAGCACAAATACAGAAAGTACAGAAATGGGACGAGCAACCATTGACATTGAAAAAGTAAAATCACTTCCTGCATTTATGGGAGAAGCCGATCCAATGAAAACCATTCAACTTTTACCGGGTGTTTTAGCGGCTGGTGAAGGAAATTCTGGTTTTTATGTAAGAGGCGGTGGACCTGATCAAAATTTAATTTTATTGGATGAAGCAGTTGTTTACAATGCATCACATCTATTCGGTTTCTTTTCGGTTTTTAATGCGGATGCTGTAAAAAATATTGAATTGTATAAGGGAACGATGCCTTCTAATTTCGGAGGGAGATTAGCTTCGGTGGTAGATGTTACGATGAAAGAGGGAAACAATCAGAAATTTGAAGTGGATGGCGGAGTTGGATTAATTGCATCACGCTTAACGGTTCAAGGACCAATTAAAAAAAGCAAAGCCTCTTTTTTAGTTTCCGGAAGAAGAACTTATATTGATGTAGTATCACGTCCATTGATAAAAGAAAGTTCTCCGTTTAAAGGATCGGGATATTATTTTTATGATTTGAATGCCAAATTGAATTATAAATTTTCGGATAAGGATCGTGTTTATCTCTCGGGATATTTAGGAAAAGATAAATTTTATTTCAATGATCGCGAAGCAGGATTTGAAGCAGAAATTCCTTGGGGAAATGCAACGGCCACCGCCCGATGGAATCATTTATACAGTGATAAATTATTTAGTAATCTTTCGTTAATCTATAGTAAATATGATTTTTCATTCGGAGCTATACAAGATCAATTTGAATTTAAATTATTTTCAGGTATACAAGATTATAATGCGAAGTTAGATTATCATTGGTTTCCAGCCAATCGACATAAAGTGAAATTCGGAGCGAATTATGTTTACCATACATTTATTCCTAGTAATGCTACAGCAAGATCGGGTGAGGTTACTTTTAACACCGGTGATATTGTAAAATTATTTGGTCATGAAGGAGCGGTTTATTTTTCGGATGATTTTGATGTAACCGAAAAATTCAGATTGAATGTAGGTGCACGTTATTCTGGATTCGCACATATGGGACCATTTACAAGATATTTAAAAGATCCAACAACGGGACAAAATAGTGATACAGTTGTTTACAATAGAGGTGATGTAGTAAAATTTTATCATGGAATTGAACCACGAATGAGCCTGCGATATACCATCAATAAAACCTCTTCGGTAAAAGCGGCTTACACCCATAATTTGCAATACATTCATTTAGCTTCTCTCTCTACAGTTTCATTGCCTACGGATGTTTGGGTTCCTGTAACGGATAGAACAAAACCACAAATCGGTGATCAATATTCGGTGGGATACTTCAAGAATTTCAAACAAGATATGTATGAAGCATCGGTAGAAGTTTACTATAAAACGATGAAAAATCAAGTGGAATATCGGGAAGGTGCGCAACCGGATGACGATGTTCGTGATAATATCGATAATAATTTTGTATTCGGAAAAGGTTGGAGTTATGGAGCAGAATTTTTTCTAAAAAAACGCCATGGTGATTTCAATGGTTGGATTGGCTATACACTTGCTTGGACAAAAAGACAATTTGATGATATCAATTTAGGTGAAGTGTTTTACGCCAAATTTGATAGACGAAACGATGTTTCTGTGGCGTTGACTTACGATTATAAAAAATGGACATTCGGATTAGTTTTCATTTATGCAACAGGAAATGCAATCACGCTTCCGAATAGTTGGTACATCATTGACAATACCATCACGTATGAATATGCTGCCAGAAATTCCATTCGTATGATTCCGTATCATCGTTTGGATTTATCAGCTACTTATCATTTTAAGAAAAGAGAAAAGTTTAGTAGTGAATTAAATATTTCAGTTTATAATGTTTATTCGCGATTGAATCCTTATTTTCTCTACATAAATACCGAAGGTGATCCGTACAACGGTTCATTGACGATTAAAGCAAAACAGGTTTCGTTGTTTCCGATATTGCCGAGTGTGACGTATAATTTTAAGTTTTGAGGGGAAGCGAATGAGTGAATAAGTGAATGAGCCAATAAGTTGAAAGGTAAGTAAGAAAGACAAATATAAATTAGGAAGATAAAACTAAAGATGCGATTCATCGCATCTCAAGAACATAAATGAAATTGAAAATGAGAAATAAAATAATAGCAATGTCGCTAGGAGTAATTCTCCTCTCTTCCTGCACGAAGGATGTGGAGCTCGATATTCCTGGTGCTGAAGAAAAAATGGTGGTGCAAGGAACTATTGAGCCGGGGCAACCGCCATTGGTGATTTTAACGCATACGAATCCTTATTTCGGGACGAATAATTTCACTTCTATTGATGAAATTTTCATTCACAATGCAACGATTACGGTTTCTAATGGAAGTTATACCGCGCAATTAAGTGAGATTTGTACGAATGATATTCCAGATAGTTTGTTGCCACTCATTGCAGAATATGTGGGTTTGGATAGTTTAACATTAAGCGGTGTAAATTTTTGCATCTACTCTACTTTTGATACCAATATCTACGGACAAGTGGGCGGAACGTATAATTTAAATATTGATAACGGAGGTAAATTAGCATCGGCTGTTACAACCATTCCGCAACCTGTGGCATTGGATAGCCTTTGGTTCAAATTAGAATTTGATACGTATGGTTTCATTTGGGCTAATTTAACCGAGCCATTAGGCTTAGGTAATGCTTATCGTTGGTTTACTAAAAGATTGCATCAGGATGGTTCTTATCTTGCGCCATGGGGTTCTGCATTCGAAGATAAATTCATTGACGGAACTAGTTTTGAATTTGCCTACAATCGTCCCGATACACAATTTGAAGAAACGAATCAACCCGAAGGAGAAAATTATTTTCAAATTGGTGATACGATTGTAGTGAAATTCTGTTCAATCGATTATCCGCATTATCAATTCTGGAGAACCTACGAAACGCAAGCGGTGAATAATGGAAATCCGTTTGCTGCTCCAACTACAATCAGAACAAATATCACAGGAGGATTAGGAATTTGGGGAGGATATTCTCCGAGTTATGATACTTTGATAGTGCAGTAATCATAAAAATTGAAATAAATATTTAAGAAATTATTGTTTGATTATTTTCTCTCTGAATATTCCTAAATCATTTTTTACTTCCAAAAAATAAATACCGTTAGAATAATTACTTAAATTAATTGTATTTGTTGCATGAATTTCGGAGATTAACAATCTCCCAGTATTATCCCGAATAGAGACAAATGAATTATTCATAGAAATTCCATCAATGAAGGCAATAGTAAAAATGTCAGAAGTAGGATTGGGATAAACAACAAGTCCACTTTTCAATAAGATTTCATTAAGCAAGCTAGTTTCCTTTTTATTGTTATTGTAACTATAATTTTGAATTGATTGTTTATTAATTGAATCATTTGAAGTTAGCGAAGTTCTACAATCAAGAACGAGAACATTGTAATCAATAATATTAGTCATTTCACTTGTGCAATTTGATAATTCTTGATGAACCGTATACCAACCCTCTGCTACATTAGCCGTATTCCATACAAAAATTTGATTAGAAGTCGGGATGCCTGAAGTTGAATGAACAAGTTGTCCAAGAAGATTATAAATACTAAATGAATATTCGGTTACACCAGTTGCATTGATATAGTAATTTGGATCGATACACTTTACAATTTGATAATTATCAATTGCATTCGAACCAATAAAATTTACTTGAGCTTCGTCATCATAATTTAAATAATTACACTCTTGTGGTATAGCACGAAAAATCGCGCCATTTTCAATCTTGGTTCCTGGCAATAATTTAATTAGGGGGGATTTTAGGACAACATTTTGTCCAGATAAAACTGTAGTATTATTTTGAGTTAAAATATAGTTTTGTGTTCTAGTAGTTGTTGGAAGATTTTCAATGTTATCAAAAACAATACTTGGCATGCAACCATCACAAGGTGTTCTCTTATAATATCGTACGTAATCAATTTCAAAATTTGAAGGAAATTGTGTCGACTCATCTGGGGCAGCGCAAGGACCATCACCTGATCCAATAGCTAAATTTAATATTATACTCATTGCTTGAATAGGAAACGATTTATTAATGAGGTACGTTCCAACAGCAATATCTTCTCCACATGTAATTATATCGCCTGTAAGTGATGTAAATCGATATTGTGTACGTATAGGGTTTCCATCAACAAGCCAAGTTATTCTATCAAAATCAAAAATACAAGTAAATGTATGCCATTGGGAAAAGTCAAAACCGTCAAAAGAATCAGTACAACCTTCCGCGGTACCATCCTCGTCATAATCAAATCCGGTGGCCGTAACTAATGTATTAATTCCTGAATAATTATCAAATACATCAATTTCATTCCATTGCTGTCCACCATACATCCAGAACGCAGGCCATAATCCATTTCCTTCTGGTAAGCGTGCTCGTATTTCGTATTTACCAAAAAAGTATTTCTCTTTTGTCCAAATATTTGATGATGTATAATTAAATGTTCTTAGGTTAGATATCCCATCATCTAAAATCACATTATCATTTATCCAGTTAACAGCACGTCTTTGTACCGTTTCTTGTTTAGCAATAATTTTTAGACTACCATTAGATACAATCGCATTATCTAATGTATAATATTCTTGGGATGCGCCTCCTTGGAGAGCTCCTTGGCCCCAAGGTTGAATCTCCCATTTTTCAAGATCAAGAATATTTCCATCAAAATTATCTTCAAATACTAAGTTATAATCATCGGTATCACAAGAAGGCATTGAAAATAAAAACCCTGTAGTATAAAGACAATTACATCCTGATAAAGATGCTGAAACCGCATCTAAGTAATATTGAATTCCTTGACCATGAACACAGTGTCCGAACTGTGATATTGACTTGTTTGAAATAAAAAATACAAAGGAAATTAAAAGTAATTTTTTCATGGTAATAATTTATTACTATTAAATATAAATGAAATGTCAAACATAATTCCAGGATGAAAATAACCACCATTGTATCTTATCGATATTGAAGGACTTAATGATATTGAGTTATGAATTTTATATGTTAAACCAGTGCTAAAATAATAATTAAAATTTGTTGTCAGTATGGAGCGATTGTCTTCAAGTAAGGTATTGTGCCCCCCTAACATAAAACCAGCAATCACATTATAACATATTCTTTCTTTCCGCAAATAATTATAATGAAGGTAAAATGGAATAAATAAATTGAATAAGTCATACGGGACGTAAGTAATAGTCCCATTAGAATAGTCAATAACACTTTTGAAGTAAGTATACTTATTAAATTCATAAAGTATTCCGAATTGCAAACTAAATTTTCCATTTGAATTTAATGTCATAGTGGGACCAAGAGCATAACTTCCTACTTTAATATTTTCATTGTAAGTAAATAAATAGTTTGTTAAGCTAATACCCATATCTCCAGAAGAATCATCCTTAACTTGTCCAAAAGCTATTTTAGACAAAAATGAAAAATAAAACAAAATAGAAATAAATATAACATTAAATAGGGTTTTCATAATTTAAATAAAATTTCAGTTATAACATTGTGGTGGGAAATAAAAAAGAAATTATCTAATCTCCTATCCTAATAATTTATAGTATAAATCGTATCCTGAAATGCATCCAAATATAAGGTATCATAATAATCTTGGGTAATACTGTTTTTTGTCACCTGCCAATGGAAGTAATAATTGCCCATTGGGTAATCTGCATAGTCTAAATCATCATAATTTGCACATCCATTTAACTCAAAAGGAGAACCCCAATTAAAGTTTGTAATTTGATTTTCTCGGTAAATTATAAAATTATCATTAGTATTAAAGCAACTTATATTATTAATTTTCATCCAAAGTTTTGATTCTGGAATTACATTTAAAGTTATATTTTGTTGTGCGCTACTATTTAATTCAATACGATTAACGACATTATAATCCGGATCTGAAGGAAAGTAATTATTTTCATTTAACTCACAGGAATAATATCTTGCTGGATTTTTTGTGTATTGAAATGTAAATCGTCCATTGATATCAGTATAAACTGTACTCACAGTATTGCAACTTCCAATATAAAAACTTGAGTTCTCGCAATTGTATAATTTTACTTTTGCGTTAGCAATTGGTTGCCCTGTTATACGATTTACAACTTGACCATTTACCGTAATTTCAACATTTTCTTCACGTCTACAAGAAAATAGAGAAATGCAAAA
>CAMBFX010000069.1 GCA_945865695.1 Chryseobacterium gleum
GAAGCTCCTAATGATGTTTTATTAATTCGTAAAGATGCATTGGATTTGAAAGAAGTTTTCTCTTTGCGGAAAGGAGCCATTACTGGAACCTCTTCTGCTCGTAGAAAAGCACAATTATTACATCATCGTCCAGATATTCATTTGAAAGATTTACGTGGAAATGTCCCTACTAGAATACAAAAATTACGTATCGGTGATTATGATGCCATCATGTTAGCTCAAGCAGGAATCAATCGTTTGAAAATTGATTTGAGCGAATTTCATGTAGAGAAAATGGATCCGAGAATATTTGTTCCAGCACCGGCACAAGGTGTTTTAGGTTTACAAACAAGAAAAGCAGATGAAGAACTAAATACAATTCTTCAAAAATTAAATCACGAAGAAGTGAAAGAATGTATTGCTGTTGAACGTGAATTATTAAAAAAATTAGAAGGCGGTTGTCAATTACCATTGGGAGCTTATTGTATTTTTCAAGATGGAAAATTTCGTTTTTGGTCGGCATTAGGAAAACAATGGGATAGCCCAATAAAAAGAATTTATTTAGAAGAAGCTCATCCCGAAAATTTAGCACAAAAAGCATTTGATAAACATCACGAAAAAAGAATAGGAAGAGTTTATATTTCTCGATCTGAAAAACAATCGAACCATTTTTTCAGAACGGTTTCACTATGTGGTTATGATGTGAGAGGATGTTCACTCACGCGTTACGAACAAGTTCCATTTTCTGGAATCCCAACTTGTGATTGGATCTTCTTTTCTTCTAAAAATTGTGTAAAATATTTTTTCTCACAACATCCAGGTATTCCCAAAGGAGTGAAAGTAGGCAGTATTGGTGGTGCCACAGCGGCCGCTTTAAAAACGAAAGGATTTATTGCTGATTTCACTGGAGAATCAAATGATACGGCTGAAATCGGAAAACAGTTTGCCGATTTAGCGGGTAATTCAAAAGTATTATTTCCACAATCAACAGCAAGTTTTAGAACGATACAAAAGCAATTTACCAGTCAAAAAAATCTAATTGATATGGTGGTTTATGTTACGGTTGAAGATTTAGGTGCACAACCTTCGGATGCAGATATTATTGTTTTAACAAGTCCAACTAATGCCATGTTGTATTTGCGCAAGAAAAAACCACAACTCGATAAATTATTCATTGCCATTGGAAAATCCACAGCAGAAGTACTGACAAAATCGGGAATTAAAAATGTTTTAGTGCCGTGGAATACAAGCGAGGTTGCCTTAGCAGATATGGTTTGTAGTTTATGATGAAAAAATGTTGATTCCGAAGAATGTCGCTTCCAACATTACTTTGCAAGAAGATCAATTATTGAAAGAATTTTTAACTTGGAAAGGGAAACATGAGCATGTGGATGTTGTGTGTATTCTCGGCGAAAAATTTTAATACTTCTTATTAAAGTGAATTGATAAAACACTTTATTAATCTTTTTTTAAATTGATATTTTGGAAGCAAGCTAAAAAATGAATCTCTTCTAAATTATTTTAAAGCGTATTTTTTTTATCAAAAACATTAACCCAATGGAGCAGTTTTAAAAGCAGGTATCCCTGTAATATCAGCTCCTGTAATTAATAAATGAATATCATGAGTTCCCTCATAGGTAATCACCGATTCTAAATTCATCATATGACGCATAATTGGATATTCATTGGTGATTCCCATTCCTCCATGAATTTGTCTCGCCTCACGCGCAATCGTTATCGCCATATGAACATTGTTTCTTTTCGCCATTGAAATTTGTGCAGTAGTAGCTTTTCCTTCGTTACGCAAAACACCCAATCTCCAAGTGAGTAATTGTGCTTTGGTAATTTCAGTTAAGAACTCAGCCAATTTTTTTTGTGTCAATTGAAATGCTCCGATGGGAACATCAAATTGAATTCTTTCTTTCGAATATCTCAAAGCAGAATCATAACAATCCATCGCAGCACCTATCGCTCCCCAAGCAATTCCAAAACGAGCACTATCCAAACAAGAAAGTGGTGCTCCTAATCCTGATCTTCCCGGTAAAATATTTTCTTTCGGAACTTTTACATTATCAAAAACCAATTCACCAGTAGCAGAAGCGCGCAAACTCCATTTACCGTGTGTTTCAGGTGTAGTGAATCCTTCCATTCCTCTTTCTACAATCAAGCCATGAATTCTTCCTTTTTCATCTTTGGCCCAAACTACAGCAATATCTGCTATTGGTGAATTTGAAATCCACATTTTTGCTCCATTCAAAACAACATGGTCACCTTTATCTTTAAAATTAGTGAGCATTCCACTAGGATTAGAACCATGATCGGGTTCTGTCAATCCAAAACATCCAATGAAATCTCCTGAGGCTAATTTTGGTAAATATTTTTTCTTCTGCTCTTCGCTTCCATATTTATAAATCGGATACATCACCAATGAACTTTGAACAGAAGCAGTAGAACGAATTCCACTATCCGCACGCTCTAATTCTTGCATGATTAATCCATAAGAAATATGATCTAATCCTGCTCCACCATATTCCACTGGAATATATGGACCAAACGCTCCGATTTCAGCTAATCCCTTAATCAAATGCTTAGGGAAAGTAGCTTTTTCATAATGTTCTTCGATGATTGGAGTGACTTCTTTTTTCACCCAGGCGCGAGCTGCATCGCGAACCATTTTATGTTCATCGGTTAATAAATCATCCATCAAATAATAATCAGGATGTTGGTATAAGTCTGTGCGCGTTGCCATATTTTTAACAATTGCGACAAAAGTACGTAAAAATCTACTTACCTGTTGTACTTTTACTTTTCAAATAATTAATGTGCCTTTACCTCCCGACTCCTTAATTTCTACATCGACCGATTCTCTTTTTCAGAAAGATAGTCTTTCGTTGGGTAATTTTTTTCAGGAAATGGGAACAGAATTTTTTGAAGTTTTCATCAAGCCTGCCAAAAATTCATTTGAAGGCGCGCCAATTGATCATTGGGAAAACATTTGGCAATTCACATTTTTGCTTTCCACTCTGCTTTTGTTAGCCATTTTAAAGTCAAGTTTTGGTAATAGAATGAATCAATTTTTAGGGGCTATTTTAGCCACTCGACAATTGAGACAATTAATGCGGGAGGAAGGATTTTTATATCATCCTTTTTCTATTTTGCTTTTGGTCAATTCGGGTATCATTTACTCCTTAATTGTTTACAAAATTGCTGACTATTTTCATTGGTATCTAGCAGAAGGAACGGGAATTAATTTCTTCTTAATTATTCTGTCTGCCGCTCTACTCATTCTATTTTTTAAAGTAATGATTTTACGATTCATGGAGTTTCTAACGGATACTGATTTAGGACAACGAGAAAATCGGTATACATGGGTGATGTTTCATCAAATTGGAGGTATAATTTTACTACCAATTGCGGCAATTATGTTGTTTGGAAAGACTTACTGGGTGCTTCCAGGTATTATTTTTACATTAACTATTCTGATTATCTTCTTAATTTTCAGGATAGGAAAGGGCTTCCTTCAGGCAGGACAAGGTAAAGTGTATTTTTTGCATTTATTTATATATCTTTGCGCCCTCGAATTAATACCATTAATCGTTTTGTTGAAGGTATTAGTAACCCAAATAAATGGGCTTAACGAATAAAAAAAGAATTAGAACGGTAACCATTAAATTAAAAAAGCTTTGTCGATTAAGAGTATTTTAGTTACCCAGCCGAGCCCGGAAACCGAGAAGAATCCCTATTCTGATCTAGCGAAAAAACACAAGCTAAAAATTGATTTCCGCGAGTTCATCCAAATAGAAGGGGTTGATGTAAAAGAATTCCGTAAGGATAGAATAAATATACCTGATTATTCTGCTATTATCTTAACCAGTAGAAATGCTGTAGATCATTTTTTCAGAGTGTGTAAAGAGATTAGATATACAGTGCCGGATACTTTGAAATATTTTTGCATTTCAGAATCTACCGCTTATTATTTACAGAAATATGTCGTTTTTCGTAAGCGTAAAATCTTTCATGGAAAACAAACTTTTTCTGAATTAGTTGATTTAATTAAAAAGCATAAAGAAGAAAATTTCTTATTGCCGTGTACGGATATCCATAAGCAAGAAATTACTACCTTACTTGATCAAAATAATATCAAATACAACAAAGCCATTTTATATCGTACTGTTGCTTCTGATCTTTCAGATTTAGCCGATATAAAATACGATATGCTGGTATTTTTTAGTCCAAGCGGAATTGAATCCTTATTGATGAATTTTCCAAAGTTCAAACAAGATTCTACCAAGATTGCTGCTTTCGGTGCAACTACTGCTACTGCTGTTAAACAAGCAGGATTAAGGTTAGATATTCATGCTCCACAACCCACGTTTCCAAGTATGACCATGGCCATTGAACACTTTATCAAGAATAATAAAGAAAAGTAAAAAACCATTTTTGATTTAAAGGTTTTACTCATTCAAACACAATAAAAAGTTAATTAAAAGAAGTTTAGGTCGCTGAATAAACTACAGTTTACCCCTTATCTTTATCCTGATTATGATTCAGGAGAAAAATTTCAAATTAACACGTGTTGAGCGATTGAGCGGACGCAAACGAATTGAACATTTGTATGCTAGCGGAAAATCTTTCCACATACCCTCTATAAGAGTAATGTGGATATTGAATACTGAACACGAAATTTTATCTCTTTCTCAAGTGATGTTTTCGGCTCCCAAAAAGAAATTCAAAAAATCAGTAACTCGCAATCGTTTGAAGCGTTTAATGAGAGAATCTTATCGAAAAAATAAACATTCACTGTATGATTTCCTCGAAGAAAAAAAGAAAAACATCCATTTATCCATCGTATTTACCGGTAGTGCTGATATTTCATACGCTGAAACAGAAGGTAAAATAATTCTAACTTTACAACGTTTAATAGAGGAGATAAAATTATCATTAGTTAAATAAAAGACTATGCAAAATTCAAATAATCAAACATGGATTGCTCGAGGAAGAAATATTTTTCTCATCCTTTTTGCAGCATTTTCCATTTCATTTATCGCCAATGCATTTCAACCCGAAGGTGATGAAGTAAATTTTGAAATGGGTAAAAACCTCGAATTATTCGGGAGTGTTTACAAAGAATTACACATGTATTATGTGGATGAAATTGAACCCGGAAATTTGATGACAGTAGGTATGGATGCCATGTTAGAATCTTTAGATCCGTATACCGTTTACATTCCAGAATCACAAATAGAAGATTTTCGTTTTCAAACCACAGGTCAATACGGAGGAATCGGTGCTTTAATTCGAAAAGAAGGAGAGTATGTAATGGTTACGGATCCCTATAAAAATTATCCCGCGCAAAAAGAAGGAATGAGAGCTGGAGATTTAATTATGGCTATTGATGGAAAAAGTATCAAAGGAAAAGCTTCAGATGAAGTTAGTACGATGTTAAAAGGTTCTCCCGGAACAAAAATTAAATTGACATTTACAAGACCGGGAGTGACAGAAGAAATGGAAAAATCATTAACTCGCGAAGAAGTAAAAATTCCTTGCGTTCCCTTTTATGATATGATTGATGGTGAAACTGGGTATATTAAATTTACTCAATTTACTAGTAATTCTGCTGATGATGTAAAGAAAGCATTCAAAGCCCTGAAGGAAAAAGGAATGAAAAAATTGATTTTTGATTTACGTGGAAACGGTGGTGGATTATTGAATGAGGCAGTTGATATTGTAAATATGTTTGTGCCCAAAGGAACTGAAATTGTTAAACAAAAAGGTAAAGTTTCTTCTATGAATTTTAATTATAAAGGAAACAACGATCCAACCGATTTAAATATTCCTATTGCCGTTTTAGTAGATGGAATGTCGGCTTCTGCCTCTGAAATTGTTGCTGGTGGATTACAAGATTTAGATCGTGCGATAATTGTTGGACAAAGAAGTTATGGAAAAGGTTTGGTTCAACAAACTAAATCGCTTCCCTATGGTGCAATGATTAAATTAACAGTTGCAAAATATTATACTCCGAGCGGAAGATGTATTCAGAAATTAGATTACACCAATAAAAAAGAAGGAAAAGCAGAAGCGGTTGCCGATTCATTGATTAAGAAATTTAAAACAAAAAACGGAAGAGAAGTTTTTGATGGTAGAGGAATAGATCCTGAAATAAATATCGCACAAAAAGAATATAGTCAAATTACTACTGCATTATTTGCACAAGATTTAATTTTTGATTTCGCCACTGATTTCCGAATTAAAAATGAATCCATTGCTGATGCAAGAAATTTCAAATTAACCGATGCCATGTACAATGATTTCCTCACTTTTCTTAAAGACAAGGAGTACACCTACACAACTTCTACGATGAAGGAATTTGAAAATCTAAAAAAAATTGCCACTAAAGAAAAATATTCAGAAGGTGCACAAGCTGAATTTGATGCTCTATTGAAAAAAATATCACCTGATAAAACAGAAGACTTAAAAAGATTTAAGCATGAAATCACTTGGTTTTTAGAAAACGAAATCATTTCACGTTATTATTATGAAGATGGTCGTATCGAAATGTCGTTGGTAAATGATCCATTTATCATTGAAGCAAAAAAAGTGTTGGATGATAAAGCGCTTTATGATGGAATTTTAAAAGGGACAGCCAAATAATTTTTCGTGATTAGTATCTTTAAAAAGAATATTTCTAATTTATATTTCATTTCGCTGATAGTTCTCATTAGCGGATTATCAACCTCTATGTTTTTAATGAGCATAGGAAGCATATTGCTTACTATCGTTTGGGTAATAGAAGGAAATTTTTTGGAAAAATGGAATCGAGTTAAGACCAACCGAACCATTCAATTATTGATTCTGTTTTATTTAATTCATATAGTTGGATTAATTTACACTGCTAATTTTGAATATGGATTCAAAGATCTTCGGGTAAAATTACCCTTATTATTATTTCCTATCATTCTTGGTACCATTTCTATTAAAGACAAAAAAAAGCAAAATTTATTATTATTCTTTTACATTCTTTCCGTTTTAATTTCTACTTTTTATAGCTTTCTCGTTTACAAAAATGTGATTTTAATCGATAGAGATTTTAATGATTCCAGAACTATTTCTCGATTCATTTCTCATATTAGACTGAGCATGAATATATGTTTAGTCCTATTACTTTTGTATTTCTATTTCAAAGAATATAGATCTAAAATATTTATTCTAATTAAATTACTAATTACTGTTTGGCTACTTTATTTCCTTTACATTTTAGAGTCAGCCACTGGAGTAATGATTCTTTTTTCCTGTATATTGATTGGGTGTATTTATTACGCCGTAAATTCAAAAACAGCCATTTTAAGAACCTTTTCTGTTACTTTTTTTGCTGCCATTTTAATTGTTACAGGGTTTTTTATTTACTTCGTTATTACCAATTATTACCAACCACGAGATTTAGATATTTCTAATTTGGATAAGAGAACAAAAAGTGGAGAAGTTTATAATCATGATACCACTAATCTGCAATTAGAAAACGGATATTATCTTTGGTTATATATTGCTCCGGTGGAGTTAGAAGAAGCATGGAACGAACGAAGCGACTATTTTTACAATTCGAGTGATAAAAAGGGACAGCCGATTAAATGGACTGTAATACGCTATATTACCTCTAAGGGATTAAGAAAAGACCGAGAAGGTGTTTATGCTTTAACCAAAGAAGATATTTCCAACATAGAGAATGGAACTGCGACTATTGATGCCAACACTTCTTCTGGACTTGGAAAGCGAATAAAAGTAATTATGTATGAATTCGATTCCTATTTCAGAGGAATTACTCCCAATGGCAACTCTGTAACGCAGCGATTTGAATATTGGCGAATTGGTTGGAATCTCCTTAAAAACAATATCATTTTAGGAGTTGGAACAGGAGATATAAATGATGAATATCGAAAGCAATATCGGAAGGATAAATCAGAATTAATTTATAAATTTAGAAACCGTGCGCATAATCAATTCTTAACCATTTTAATTTCGTTCGGAATATTTGGATTCATTATTTTTATTGGGACATTAATCTTTCCGTTCTATAATTCTAATGTCAGTTCCAATATTTTATACCTATTTTTTTTCACGCTAATTATCGTTTCCTTTATGGGGGAGGATACACTCGAAACTCAAGCGGGCGTAACCTTTTTTGCTTTTTTTAATTCTCTTTTTCTTTTCCAGATTTTCGATAAGAAAAAATCTGAATAAAATAAATTCAATTTATTCCTCTCTCCGCATCTACTTTCTTCTTCATCTTTTCTAAATATTCCAAATCCCATTCTATGGTTTGATTTGCTTTATTATATTTGGCTATTGCATAAGGTTCACTTTGCATAAAATGCAATTTTGCTTCGTTTATTCCAGCGGTTGAAAAAAGTGCCATATTCAATTCCAATGGAAAACGAATCAAATGATTTAAACTAGCCTCTTTCACATCAATTCTCACAAATTTTAATGAATAGCCTTCAGCTTCGAAATAAAGATCATACACATGTCCGACATAAAGCGAATCAAAAGTAAATGTTCCCTCCGCTCCAGTGGTATCTACTTTCACTAAATTATCATCCTTAAAAACTTGAAGATTGCATTTTGAAATTTGTTCTTTCAATTCATTTTCCACTTTTCCCTTAATAACCACATGGCTATTTTGAGAAAAAGAAATTAAAAATGTCATTAAAAATCCAAGAGTAAATAATTGCTTTTTCATAGTATATGTTAATTCAGAAGAGGTAAATGCAAATATTATTCCAAAAAAGATTTGTACTACTTTTCATCTAAAGCATCCCAACCTCTGGCCGTGATTTTTATCGCCTCATTATTTTGAGTCACCAATCTCGCAATATGTTGTTCATCGGTCATATGTCCAATAACGGTAAAATGCGGATTTCCCTTTATGCGATCATAGTCTGTTTGCTTTATGGTAAAAAGTAATTCATAATCTTCACCACCATTCAATGCGCAAGTAACGGGCTCCAAATTAAATTCTTCAGCAGAGGTCATCACACTTGGGTCCAATGGAATTTTCGCTATATAAACATCACATCCACGTTTAGAGTTTTTACATAAATGAAGAAGTTCGCTCGAAAGTCCATCTGAAATATCAATCATGGAAGTTGGAATCACATTTAGTGCATTGAGGATTTCTATTACATCTTTTCTTGCTTCTGGTTTTAATTGTCGCTCAAGAATATAATCATGTCCTTGCAAATCGGGTTGCATATTTGGATTCGCTTTATACACTTCCTTCTCTCTTTCCAAAATTTGTAATCCCAAATAAGCCCCACCCAAATCACCAGAAACCACAATCAAATCATTCAGTCCAGCACCACTTCTATAAGCAATTTTATTTTTTTTCACTGAACCTATAACCGTAATAGAAATAATTAAACCAGAAGTAGAAGTGGTCGTATCTCCACCCACTAAATCCACCTCATATTTATCACAAGCCAATAAAATTCCAGCATACAATTCTTCTACTGCTTCCAATGAAAAACGATTAGAAAGTGCAATAGAAACCGTAATTTGCTCGGCCGTTCCATTCATCGCACAGATATCAGAAATATTGACCATCACGGATTTATAACCCAAATGTTTTAAGGGCACATAGCTCAAATCAAAATGTACACCTTCTACCAACATATCGGTAGATATCAAAGTATATTCTGTTTCATTTTTCTCAATGACAGCCGCATCATCACCTATTCCTTTCACAGAAGCAGGATTTTTGGTTTTTACAAATTCGGATAAGTGATTAATTAAGCCGAATTCACCTAGCGAAGAAAGTTCGGTACGGTTTTCTTTTTGTTGTAGCATAAAACAAAGATAAAAATTAAATAGTCAAATAGAATTTATTGACCAGTGATAATTACTGGCCATTTACGCATACTTTTTTGACCTGTAGTAGGATTAGTAATAGAAACAAAATAAATTCCTGAACTTAGAAATGATAAATTGAGGTTAGATTTATATTCTAAGACTTGCGCATTAGTAACAGCAGCTCCCTTTGCATCTACCAAATGAAAAAACAACCCGTCACAATCCAAATAAGGCAGTTGTACTTCTAGCATAGCAGTGGCTGAATTAAAATAAAATTCTGCTTCCGACAAACAATCATACTCTTCACCCCAATAACATTCAACTTTATAGGGCCATCCAGGTGAACCCAACGGGCAACCTACAAACCAATTTACGCCTTCGTTAACATCACCCGAAAATCCAAATGATTCAAGCGTTTTTCCTTGCCCATCTGCTTCTATGGGCCAACCATTATTATCATCATACCAAACAGAATACAGAATTACTTCATTTGAATTATACACACGAATAACTTCATTATTGTTCGATAAACTATAATTAAAGTTTCCAATTACGTTCTTAATGGGTCGATGAATTCTATGAAACAAATTTGTATCAGCAGAAATAACTAAAAATTCTCCACTTTCTAAATAAAGATCTGAAGTGATGGTGTAAATATTATCATTCTTACTATCCTTCAAAAAAAAGCCATTCAAATTAAGTGTGGCGTTTCCATTATTATATAATTCAAACCACTCACCCGTAATACTCGAAGGTTTATAATTAATTTCGGAAATTACCAAAGGTTCATCACAAAGAGTATGAGATTCGCCTGGTGTTCCATACATGCAACTGGTTATCCAACTTTCTGGCAACCTAAAATTAGCGAACTCGGATTCTTTCAACTCCATGGTTCTACCTGTTCCATCTGCGGCACGTTTCCATGGCAATGAATCGGTATAACTAAAATTAAAAACTACGTTGTTAAATTGATTGATTAATTGGATAGAGTCACCATTGTTTTCAAGTTGCAATAATGAATGTACAATTAATTTTGAGGTGTCATAATTAGGGTAACTATTGGTAAATTTTACAAAATCACTAGCAATAATAATTCTTTCATCACCCTCTAATCTTGTGCCATCAGGAAAATCAATCTTATTATAGGGAGTTCCATTTTGTAAAGAAAAACCGGTCATTTCAATAGGTACTGTAGTTGGATTCCATAATTCAATCCAATTCCCCGAATCAAAACCATTATCACTGTTATAATTTATTTCGCTTACCACTACATCTGTTGTTTGTGCAGTTCCTGTAAATACCGCTGTAAAGTTGGAAGAAGTAGTAATATTTAAATCGGTGAGATTAGCGGTAGTAGTGATGGGAATAACAGCGTTCGCATTCCAATGATCAAACGTAAATCCTGGGTTAGCATAAGCCGTTATGGTTACTGGATTTCCATTAAAATAAACACCAGTCCAAGGAAGAGGACCAGGAGTAATCGTACTAATTTTTATATATCCAGCATTTGCAGGAGAAACATTTAAGGTAACATCAACTTGTGCAATTAAACCGAAATTACTTTGAATAAAGTTGCGTTGATATCCCATCCGTTGTAGATTATGGGTTTCCATTGCATCATAGCTATTATTCAATCCTGCTACTCCATTACTTCCCCACACTAAATTTTGCACTTGAATTGCTAACACCAACGAATCTCTAGTTCTTGTTTTATGATAAGTAAAATTTGCCGATTGAAATACCGTATTAATTAAATCAGCATTTCGATTAATGAAAAAATTCCGATACGTTGGATTGTTTAACATTTGACTTAAGATATTAGCAGAATATTGTCCAGAACCAAGATAACCAGGAATAAAATCCTCATTGGGCGGACTGTATCCTAATCCGAAATCAACATCCCACAATGCCCATCTCCATTTACCATACGGAGCTTTTTGATGCCAAAATTTAGTGTTATTCGTATTATAGGCCCAATCTGCATTTCCTAAATACAATTCGGTGGCCATGTAATCGGTGAGATTAAAAAGATCTATTTTAGAATCGATGAGTTGATAAAAGGCGGTAGTGGCTGGATTGGTAAAAGTAGTAATTTCATTATGAAGATTTAAAAAATCATCCGTTGTTCCGTCCACTGCATTTAGTCCCCAATAGGTGTGTGAAAGAATATCCACATTGCTTGAACTCACCAGGTGATTGTTTTCAACGTAATTTGCATCTTCTCTTTCTCTAATTTCATAATGACCGAAAAAATTTCCGTTTAAAAAAGCATATGCGGGCTCATATCCCATATAATCTACATGAGTGTTTGCTACTAATCTTTGCATAAATGCATCTCTTGAACGTGCATCATCGTAATCATTTCCGCCATTGCGTAAATTAATAGCATGAAAACTATTTATATAGGGTTTGTCAGAAATCATCGGATAATTCATCACAATATTATCATATTTTGACTTAGCCAATAAACGTAAACTTCGTTGATCTCTTGCCCTTGACCAACCACCATGAATTTTTAATCCACCATCCAAATGATATTTCAATTGTTTATCCTTATGAAAATATTCAACATGCATAGGTCTTTCCCAATTCATCCAAAAATTAGCACCGAAATAAGGATAGTTTGCAGAATCTGCTCCGTAGCCTAATACATAAATTCCATAACTAGGATCCCATAAATTGATGGAGTCTGTAGAAATACTAAATACAGGTAAATCAAAATTCTCATTAATTAAATAAGTTCTCGTTACTATTTTAGAAGGTAATTCTGTTGTAACACTTGGAAAAACACTTGCTCTAATTACACGTGTGGTAGGAATATTAATGGCTCCTGTATAAGCTAATTCACTTACATCTGGATTATCTCCATCTAAGCTATAATAAATCATTCCGGAGGATCCTGTTGCTAAACTAATCGTTAATGTTTGTGCATTCGGATAATAACCTGCCGCCAAATCCATGATGGGATCTTTTACATAACCACTATAACAAACAGTTCCAATATTATAATTATTGGGAGATGGCTCAGTAGTAAAACACCAGTTAGAAGCACCACTTGTTTCACGAGCATATGCATGATTATACGCTAAGGCTGGACAAAAAACGGTATCAATAAGGTTTGTTCCATTCGTAAGATAAATTATTTCTCCCGAATTATTAATTTTAAAATTAGTATGCGTAAAATTAGCTGGTGGAATAGCGAAAAAAGTAGGAGTTGGACCAAAATAGGTATTCGAGGAAGCAATGCCGAAACTTAAAAATGCTCGAGAGGATAAATCGCTTGATGAAATATCTTGGTTATGCACTTGTATGGCTAAAACATTTGTTCCATTAAAAATAATTGATTTTAATAAAGTAGGTGAAATCATAAATTCTTCTGGGTTTCCTCCTGAATACATTAATGCTTCATGGGTATTGGGAGAATTTAAATTATAAGCTGGGCGTTGTCCAAATGTTCCTAAATTATTTCTAGCTATTTCTATCCCATTTAAATAAGCAACAAAACCATCATCATAATCCATTTGAAGAATGGCATTCACTAGATCTGAGGTATCATTAATCGTAAATGATTTGAAAAAATAAACACTATTCGTGTTGGAAATGGTGGTATTATCATCTCCATCAGAATATCCAAAACCTCCAGCACCAGTTAACCATCCTGTAGGAACAAATCCGGGATAAATCCAAGAAGTATCGGGTTCTACAACTGGAACAATATAATTCCAAACATCATTTTCATAGATGGCAGTTTCATAATGGTCGATAGTACCTGTCCTGTTTTTTCCAGAAGCTAAAACTATATAATGATCGCTTGGTTGAATATAAATCGATGGCAGTTGAAACTTAGAAAGTTCATTTGAATTATCAGATAAATAATAGTTAGAAAGGTTAATAGAGTCTGGCCCTAAATGAAATAATTCTATATAATCAGTTGCATCAGCATCCTCATCATAAAATAGAGTATCGTTATTATTCGTCACTTCATTTAATAAAAGTTGTGATTGGACAAAAAGTCCAGAAAATACCAAAAGCAATGTTAATAGAAATTTGCTCATCTTAATTTAAAATGAATTAGAAGTAAAATTAAAACTATTTTGATTCAATTCTAAATATCCAAAAGTTATATTCTCGTTTCAATTAAGATTTAGGCTCAAGAATCAAGAACTGAAAAAATAATAAGCTATTTAATAATTTTAATAAATGAAATTGAATTTCTAATTTAAAAAATAAAGTATTTATTGCCTGAAAATTGTACTTAAATATCAGAGCCTTTTGGGAACGAAATACTTTTCAAATTAAAAACATCAAAAAACTTCATCTCTAATACCACAAAAATGGTATTTTTCTTCTTAATTAGAATAATTCTAAATAGATTTGCAGTCTAAGAAGATAAACCATGATCAAAGTAAGTCAAAGTGCTAAAGAACAAGCTATTAATTTAATGGCAGCAGAAGGAAAACCTAACGCCTTTATCCGCGTGGGAGTAAAAGGTGGGGGTTGTTCAGGTCTTTCCTACGAATTAAAATTCGATACAGTTGAAACTCCAGACGATAAATCATTTGAAGACAATGGTGTTAAAGTGGTCGTTGACAAGAAAAGTTTTTTGTATTTGGTAGGAACTGAATTGGATTTTTCAGGCGGTTTGAACGGACGTGGTTTTGTATTCAATAACCCTAACGCTGATAGAACTTGTGGTTGTGGTGAATCGTTTTCTATATAGTTCAAGGTTTAAAGTTCAAAGTTTAATGAAGAAGTAAATCGTTTATAAAAGGCAACAATAAATAAGTTTGAGGATATGGAAGCTTGGCAACTTGCAAGAAAATTATGCAAAAGAATTCACGAATTATTTGAATCAAAAAAAGACTTTAAAGATTTTGGATTGAAAACTCAAATGTATAATTCAAGTGGTTCAATTATGGATAATATTGCTGAGGGATTTGAAAGAAATGGCAAAAATGAATTAAGACAATTTTTATCAATTGCAAAAGGATCCGCAGGCGAATTACGTTCACAGAATTATCGATTACTTGATAAAAATGTGATTTCAGAAATTGAATTCAATGAAGTAAAATTGGAAATAGAAACTATTTCCAAAAAATTTTCTAACCTAATGAGTTATTTAAAAGAAACTGAATACAAGGGAACAAAATTCGCGGAACCTGAAGTTGAATATTTGTTGAGCATGAACCTTGAACTTTAAACCTTTAACTTTAAACAAAATGCCTGAACAAGAAGAAATACTCAACTCTCATCTCGATACTGAATACAAATATGGGTTCACAACAGACATAGAGTCTGATATGGCTCCCAAAGGATTAACCGAGGACACTATTCGTTTTATTTCTGCGAAAAAAAATGAACCTGAATGGTTATTAAAATGGCGGCTAGATGCATTCGCTAAATGGAAAACCATGAGAGAACCTCATTGGGCACATGTTAATTTTCCTGCAATCGATTATCAAGATTCATACTATTACGCTGCACCGAAACCCAAAAAAGAATTAGCAAGTTTGGATGAAGTAGATCCTGAAATTTTAGCAACGTTTACAAAATTGGGAATTTCATTAGATGAACAAAAAAGATTAAGTGGAGTTCCAACGATTGCCATGGATGTGGTGATGGATTCAGTTTCTGTTAAAACCACTTTTTCGGAAGAATTAGCCAAACACGGAATTATTTTTTGTTCCATTTCAGAGGCTATCCAAAAACATCCCGACTTGGTTAGAAAATATATTGGCACTGTTGTTCCTGTTACAGATAATTATTTTGCTGCATTGAATTGTGCCGTTTTCACTGACGGATCTTTCTGTTATATTCCAAAAGGTGTTCGTTGTCCAATGGAATTATCTACTTATTTCCGAATCAATGAAGCAAAAACGGGACAATTTGAAAGAACTCTTCTCATTGCTGATGAAGGAAGTTATGTCAGTTATTTGGAAGGTTGTACGGCCCCGATGCGAGACGAAAATCAATTACATGCGGCAGTCGTAGAATTAATCGCAATGAAAGATGCAGAAATAAAATATTCTACTGTACAAAATTGGTATCCTGGAAATAAAGAAGGACTTGGAGGAATTTACAATTTCGTGACGAAACGCGGAATATGTATGGGTGATAATTCAAAAATTGCTTGGACACAAGTAGAAACGGGTTCTGCCATTACTTGGAAATATCCATCTTGTATTTTGAAAGGAAATAATTCGGTTGGAGAATTTTATTCAGTTGCGGTTACCAATAATAAACAACAAGCGGATACGGGAACAAAAATGATTCATATTGGTAGAAATACAAAAAGCACCATCATTTCTAAAGGAATTTCTGCTGGAAACAGTAATAATTCTTATAGAGGTTTGGTGAAAATAAATAAAGGCGCAACTAACGCCAGAAATTTTTCTCAATGTGATTCTTTATTGATGGGAGATCGTTGTGGTGCGCATACTTTTCCCTATATAGAAGTGAATGATCAAACAGCAAAAGTAGAACATGAGGCTACGACATCAAAAATTGGAGAAGATCAAATATTCTATTGCAATCAAAGAGGAATTGATACCGAAAAAGCAATTGGTTTAATTGTAAATGGATATTGCAAAGAAGTATTAAA
>CAMBFX010000070.1 GCA_945865695.1 Chryseobacterium gleum
CGCCTTTCTGATCAAAAAAATATTTTATGAAATTTTAGATGAAAAAAATTCAAACAGAATTATTGTCCTGATTTTGTCAAGATTAAGTGAATAAAATAATGGGATAATTAATCTCTAATCTCTCTGAGGATTTCGATGGATTTCAAGGAAATTTTAATTCCTTTTTGGAGCTCTAAAAAACGAAGAAGTTGTGTGAATACAACATAACGAACTTTTGCGTTAACAAGAGAAATTTTTGTTGTATTTCCATTTACAAAATCAAAAACACTTGCAATTAAATGTGCATCACAATAATCAGGATGACCAGGCGGATCATTTCTAAAATATCCTTCTCTAAAATCAAATATTTCTCCTTCATATGGAGCCTGTGGCATATAGCCGTAAATAACAATTAATTTGGATAAAAATAATAAGTGAAAATCGGGATTAAATTCTCCCGTAAAATACCTTAACTCCACATCTAAAAATGAAAAAATATCCTTCCCAGGGTCTTCTTCTCTAAATAAAATCCGCGATAACTCAGCAACAACGTAGTATTGATCAGAAACGGATGGAGAAAACTCATAATAAGTCCTATTAGAGCTTAATTGAACATCCTTAAACAAAAGCAAATCTTTACCACTTTTAGTGGCAGTAATCTGATAGAAATTCAAAAATTGAATGGGTAATTTGGAGCTCCCTTCATAAAATAAACCTGAAATAAGCTCGCCATTATTTGCTAAAACCTTAATAATCAAAGATTTATCTTTGAATTTGGTTTTGTCTACTATTAAGCCATCTAAACAGTCCTTTAACACTCAATTAATTACTAACAGTTTAGCAACAGCATCTTTTGCTCCGCTTTCACTGTTGCAATATATTAAATAAACTCCCGTACTAACCCGATTTCCTGAAATATCTTTTAGGTCCCAATTAGCCTGACCTCCCAATGAAATTCCATGATAAACTATATTGCCAGTCAAATCTGTTACTTTAAAATCTGAGTCTCTAGATAATCCAGAAACAGCCACTATACCATCATAATCAGATTTTACTGGGTTTGGAAAAGCAAAAACTGATTGATAAGCATCGATGGAACCAGTGGCAGTATACCTAAGAGATAAAACTCCATCTGAAGTGGCAAAATAAATATCACCGTTGAATTGGTCTATGGCAATATCATAGACGATATTTGACAAAAGAGGGCTGTTTTCCTTTGTTAGACGAAGAATTTCTTCTTGCCCATCCTGCGACAACAAAAACACTCCTGAACCTTCTGTAGCGATCCATTTTCTATTCGCTCCGTCAACCTCAATATCGGTAATCACTTCGTTTTCCATTAAAACCTGAACATTACCATCTTGTTCTATCAAAATCTGCTGCGCGTCAGAGTTTGACCCAGTAAAAGCCGCTTCTTGATTATAAATAACAGCTAATCCACTCGCAGTGCCAATCCAAATTTCCTCATCTAAATCCTCTAAAACACATTTCACATCTTGTGAAGGTAAATTGCCGGTTCCAGATCCAGTTGAATAAAAATAAGACTGATCATCAGAAATGTCATCAATAGTTTCATTGGTATTATAAACTAAAAGACCGCCAATATTATTTCCTGTTGGAGCCGCCACCCATATAAAACCAGATTTACCCACCTCTAAATCATAAATATTTCGATTTTTCATTGTCGCTCCAATGTCAATGCTGGTCCAAGTATTATCCTTCTTTTTCACTATCAGTGGAACGGAGGACTTAGAATTTATCATCCATAAATTCCCCTCATCATCAATATCCATCGAAGAGATGGCGTTATAACCTATAATTCCTGCGTTGCCAATAGCAGAATTTGATTCATCAAAAACATTTACTATTTCTCCATCTAAAATCTCAAAAAGTCCTTTATAAGAATATGTACCAAAATACCAATGATTTTTGTCTTTTGGATCAATACAAACTGAAACCGCATCAAAAATTGAATCACCACTCATTAAAATTTCTGTTAACTCATTGAAATTCTGCCATTTATTGTTAATTGAGCCTGAAAACATTGCTTTTGAAAAAGTATTAAGTCCATTAACGCCTGCAAAACCATCATGTGCAATCAAAACCGTTCCGTCTTGAGCCGCGATATGTGCACATCCGAGAGTATAAGGTGAATCCTGTGAAATTTTTTCATTGCTCCAGGTGTTCACTCCTCGTGTTAACCCATTTCTTCTATCGGCTATATAAAATTGATTTTCTGCAGCGCTATAATCACCATCTGACCCGTCGATATAATCAAATGTATAACCAAACATATCTGAACTCATCACCATTGCTTGGTTAAAAAGTGCAACTGAACCACTGCCGATATATAAAAGCTTATCACCAATAGATTTTAATTTGTTGACTTCATTTCCGAAAGCAGGTGTGAAATAAGACCAACTCCCATTAAAAACATAAGCAGAATCATTATTGTTTCCGTTTATAGTACGTGAGATAAATAAACTTCCTGCGTGATAAGCAATATGACTAAATGGGCCGTTTTCTGCGGCTGAATTCAATGTAAGGTCTTTAGTCCATGAGGTATAATTAGAAAGAAATTGATTGCTTAAAAGTCCCGAAAACAAACCTTCATCAGTAGCAGCAAAGAGTTTTGTTTCATCAGAACAAACACTATTCACTTTAATATTTGTGCCTCCAGGACCAAAAATATAGGTGTCTTTTATTTCTTTTGATGTCGCATCTAAAACAACAATACCAAAGCCTGTACAGAGATAAATTAGATTATTGATAGCAACAATATTATAAATGGTTTTGTCGCCAAGAATATTACTTCTTTTAATATCGCTCATGTTATAAATTTCTCCTTCTGAAGAAATCAAATCAAGATTACCATCTAAATATCCAACAATTACGTTACCTGAAATTGGGTCTAATTCTACTTGAGAAACTCCAATTGAAGAAAGACCATTTGTTTTACTTAAAAGTTCAAGCGAGCCATCTTCGTTATCATATATCTGTATTCCGTTTGTAAAAGCAGCATAGTATTTGTTTCCCGCCTTGGCAACGTCTTTGGCGTTTTTTGTTGGCATATGAATTTTCCATTCACCAATTGCAATAGGTTCTAGTTGACCGAAACCAATTGTATTTAAAAGTAGGAGTGAGGCAAAAAGCTTCCATTTCATGGAAAATGAACGTAAGAAAGGATTTTTTAGTGTCTTGATGCTCGAAAACCCTGTGATACCAAGGCTTTCCAAGTCATGGTTTTTTTCTTTCATTTCCGACACTTTCTCGGAAAAAACAACCCTTTTATCCAAAACATAGGTTGATCTCAGCCTCGGCCTTAAGATTAAATATTTTGGTTTCACGTGGAACATTAGCGGCCTAAGTAGATTAAAAGTACAGAAATGTCAGTTGGATTGATTCCACTTATGCGAGAAGCTTGACCAATGGTTTGAGGTCGGGCCTTAGATAGTTTATCGCGCGCTTCGAGTGAAAGTGACCCCAAAGATTTATAATCAAAATCGTCATGAAGAACGATGTCCTCGAGTCTTTCCATTTTCTTGGCGAGTTCTTGTTCGCGCAAAATATAACCTTCATACTTCATTTGAATCTCGGCTTGTTCTACCACATCCGTTCCTTCAATATCGAGTTCTGCTAACAAATTTTTTACACCAAAATTGGCATTTATAATATCCTGAATAGTGACTTGTGGACGACTTAAAACGGTAAACATTTTTGTTTTCTGTCGGATAGGGTCTGTGCCGGAAGCAATCAAGGTTTCGTTTATATCTAGCGGATCAACACTTGTCTTTTTAAAATAATCTACGATTCTATCTGTTGCTGCTAGCTTGTTTTGAGCCATTTTTAAGCGCTCATCCGAAGCCAAACCTAAAGCGTGAGCAATTGGAGTCAATCTTAAATCGGCATTATCCTGGCGTAAAAGAATGCGGAATTCGGCACGTGAAGTGAACATTCGATAAGGCTCATCTGTTCCTTTTGTAACGAGGTCATCAATCAAAACACCTATATATGCCTCTGATCTTTTTAGCACCAAAGCCTCTTTGTTTTCTGCTTTTTGATGAGCATTTATACCTGCCATTAAACCTTGGCAAGCCGCTTCTTCATAACCAGTAGTTCCATTAACCTGGCCCGCCAAAAACAACCCTGAGAGCAGTTTTGATTCCAAAGAATGGTAGAGCTGAGTAGGAGGGAAGAAGTCATATTCGATGGCGTATCCAGGGCGGAAGACCTTACAGTTTTCAAGTCCTGGCACCTTTCTCAATGCATTCATTTGAACATCTTCAGGGAGGCTAGTAGAGAACCCATTCAAGTATATTTCGCAGGTATCCCAGCCTTCCGGCTCTACAAAAAGCTGATGGCGCACACGCTCTGCAAAGCGGTTTATTTTATCTTCAATGGATGGACAATATCGAGGACCAGTACCAGTAATGGTTCCATTAAACATGGGAGAGCGATCGAATCCTTTACGGAGTTCTGCATGCACTTCTTCGTTGGTATAAACAATCCAACACGGTAATTGCTTTGCTGGTTTTGGTGTCTCTAGAAAAGAAAAAGAAGAAGGGTTTACATCGCCTTCCTGAAGTTCCATCTTTGAATAATCGATAGATCGACCATCAATTCTTGGAGGAGTTCCTGTCTTCATTCTAGAGCTCTCCATACCTAACTCCATGAGCTGTTCTGTGATTCCATAGGAAGCCTTTTCTCCAATTCGGCCACCTTTTAATTGACGTTCTCCGATATGTATTATTCCATTCAAAAAGGTTCCACTTGTGATAACAACTGCCTTTGAATGGATCTTTATTCCTAGTCCCGTAATTACTCCTTTAAGCTCTCCATTTTCTATTAAGAGTCTTTCTACGCCATCTTGCCAGAAATCGATATTCGGAGTTTTTTCCAACATTGATCTCCAATGATGAGTAAAAAGAGCTCGGTCGCATTGTGCTCTTGGGCTCCACATGGCAGGTCCCTTAGATATATTTAGCATTCTGAACTGAACGGTGGACTTATCTGTGACAATTCCTGAGTATCCTCCCATGGCATCAATCTCGCGTACGATTTGCCCCTTTGCAATTCCTCCCATTGCAGGATTACATGACATCTGGGCAATCTTAGTCATATCCATCGTTATTAATAAAACTTTGGATCCAAGGTTAGCGGCTGCAGCTGCAGCTTCACATCCGGCATGACCGGCACCCACTACTATTATGTCGTATGATTGAGAAAACATTAATGTTTCACGTGGAACTTTTGATAAAACAAAGATAAGCATTGATCTTCTTTTGCTCTCATTTCTCTTCTAGAAGCAGAGGTTTTATCCTTGAATCCCATTAGGTGTAAAACACCATGAATAATTACTCTTAATATTTCATCTGTAAATGCAATTCCTAACTCTATAGCATTAGACCGGACACGCTCAATACTAATAAATAAATCTCCGCTTATTATATTTCCAATGGTGTGGTCAAATGTGATTATATCTGTGTGATCATGATGATTTAGGTGTAACTGATTGATTTTCAATATTTTGCTTGATGTGCAGAAAATGACATTAATTTCGCCAATTGTAAGTGATTGTTTTTCAACACAGTGCTTAATCCAGGCGGTAATGAGCCTTTTTTGGCTAAGCTCATATTTTTTTGATTGAAGATGAAAATGAATATTCCCTTTAACCGGTTTCATTAAATCAGTTTGCTGAAATGGTAAATGTCAATTCTACTTTTCTTCCATTGTTATGAAAGTTCACCTTATCGGCAAGATGTTTCATTAAGAAAACGCCTCTGCCACTTGGTTTATCTATATTTTCAGGATCGGTGGGGTCTGGAAGGGTGTCGTAATTGAATCCTTCTCCTTCATCTTCTACAGTAAAAAGTAATTTTGTTTGGTGTGGCTCAAAAGAAACAACAATCTTTTTTGATTTCTCTGATTTGTTACCGTGCAGAATAGCGTTATTAACAGCCTCAGTAAGGGCTATCAAAATGTTTCCATAATAATCTTGGTTTACGTGATATTCTTCACAAACCTGATCGATTAGTTTTTCTACCAATCGTAAGTTTTCAACGGAGGAGTCGAAATTTATTTTTTGAATAGCTCCCGTGTATTGATTATTCATAGGCCTTATCGTATGAGATTAAAGTAATCGTTCACTTTGTTTTTGTAGTAAGGTTGAAGAGCAGGAGGGATTGTTCTCAAAAGCTCTACTTCCTTTTCCTTTTTCCGTTTATACTCCAAAAACTGCAAAGAGTTACTTATTTCTTCATCTTTTGCCTCGTTAGATTTTCTTTGCTCGTCAAACTCACGCTCACGCATGGCTCTTTCTGACTCTAAAAGTCTAGTCATAATGTCTTGCTGACGATTAATGGTTTCGTTTGTAATTCTCTTATTTACAATGTCTTCTTCTGTTTTTTCCATATCATCAGCAATCTTCTTAAAATCGTTACCGAAATTATTTCCTTGCTTATTCAGCTCGTTAGCCAAATCTTGTAATTTTCGTCTTAGCGCTTCTTGTTGTGCCGCGGTTTCTGCTAATTCTTTACTCAATCCACTGCCTGCTTTACCATCGCTTCCATCTTTTCCTCCTCCTGGCGTTTTACCTTGCTTTTTAGCGTCTTCAAGATCCTTCTTTAGTTTCTCTAATTGTTTAGCTAATGATTCTTGCATTTTACGAATAGATTCTGGACTACTTCCTTCTCCTTTTTTAAATCCAGGTTTATCTCCCGATTGACCATCTTTTCCGCTTTTTCCATCTTTCGGCTTACCCTTTCCTCCGGGCTTATTGCATTGCCCATCGCCTTCGTTTTCACTTTTACTGTTGTTTTCTGCATTTAAAGCATCCAACATCTCTGATAAAATCAAGGATAAATTATTAACAGAGGTCATCGCTTGTTGTTGATGCATTCCTACTGTTGTTGTTTTTCTTTCTCCAATATTATATATAGCATCGTCCATATTTTGATTAATTAATTCCAACTCATGTGAAACATGTGACTGAAACATTGGGTCAGGAATTCTTTTTGCTAATGCATTAATTGAGTCTTCTATCATTCGCATATCGTCTTTAAGCTTTCGTTGTTTTTGTCCCAATTTTACATATTTTCCATCCTTAGGTGTAAGTTTAGAGAAGTCTGCCATTAATTGCTCTTGATCAAATGATAGAGAAATTAGGTTCTCTAATAAAGCGCGCAAAGCTGCAATATCTAATTCAATTGATTCCTGTTGCATCTGCTGTTGCATTGCCGCCATTTGGTCGGCCATTTCTTTCATTTTATCTCCTGCTTTTTTCTGAGAGTCGGAAGCTTTTTTCTTTTGATTCTGCTTTAGATTTTCTTTACTTTCCTTTTGTTCCTTACTTACTTCCTCTTCTTTTGATTTGGTGTCTTCGAGATTATGTTCTTTTTCTAATTCCTCGTTCATTTTTTCCATTTCTCTCATGTCTTCTTTGAGCTTATCGAATTCCTTCGTTAGTTCATCTTGCTTTTTTTCTAAAGCTTCTTTATCCGCATTTTTTTCTTTAGACTCTTCTGAAAGATCTTTTTGCTCTTGGGCAAGCTTATCCATTTTCTCAATAACCTCCGTTAACTTTTCTTGAAATTCGGCTTCTTTGAATTGTTCTAAAGCACGATCCAATTCTTTTTTGATTAACTCATCCGACTTTTCAATTTCCTCTAATTTTTCTTGGACCTTGTCCTTGTTCATTTGTTCTAATAATTGCTCTAGCTCCTCGTAAAGTTTCTTAATCTCATCCGTCATTAATTGTTCGAAAAGTTCTTCCAATTGCTTTTGCTTTTCTAAAATTTCGGGGTCTGTTTCGGTGAATTCAGATTTTTGAAAATTATTATTTTCATTCTTCTTTTGAAGATTCTCCATTTTATTCTGGAGTTGCTTCTGCTGGTCCAAAAGATTTTGCATTTTGGCCTTGTCCTGCCACGACATGTTTTTCTTATTGAGAAGGTCGGTTTTCATTTCCTTCATATCTTTCTGAAGCTTCTTAACATCTTTTACCGCCTGATTCATTTCGTCCTTGATTTCTTTATTATTGGAGGCAGTATTCTCGGCAATTTCTTCTAGCGTTGGCGCTTTAAAAATTCTCGCCATTGAACGAGTGGATTTAGGCCCATTAATTCCGTCATTATCCCAAACCGTAAAATAATATTCAATTTGATCACCAGGCATTACTCTCATACCGGTCATATCCCAAAAATAAATAAATTCATCGGCTGAAACAGATTTAGAAATTGGAACAAGAACAGACTTAAGTTCTTTTGCGTTAGGAATGGAATCTCCACCTTCAACAAATCGATAATTAAATGTGAGTTTTGAAAGCCCATAGTCATCTGAAATATCTCCAATAAAATATTTCAATTTTCTGCTAGTACTGTCTTGTTGTTCGGAAACACCAATTGCTGGATGATTATCGGGAATTACATTCACATAATAGGCCAAAGAGTCTTTCGCTTTCATGTGCTCATTAACTGATCGAACATAATAAACGAATGATTGGCCCGCCTTAGTGGTAAATGAGAAATACTGATTCATTTCGGGTTTTAACTTCACTAAACTATCATTTACCACAAACTCTATTTCGTTGGTGTTTTTGGTTGTAAAATACCATTTCATTATTGTTCCTTGAGGAACAGTAATATCTCCAATATTACTTACTCTGCTATCTGATTTTCCGGTGTAAGAAGGATAATCTAAAGAAACTTCGAAATTAAGTAATGATGGATTTGGAATAGTAGTGATTTCATATTCCTCTGAATTAAAACCGTCTGCTTGAAAACGGAATTTTTGATTTTTACCAATGTTTTTAATCAAGTAAGAAAATCTTCTTTTTTCGGTTTTATCCATTCGATATTCATAGCCTTGTGTTTCTATAAAAACTACTTCTGGAATTTGTTCGCCTGATAACACCAATTCAATTAACAAATCGGAATTTTCAGGAACAATCAGGCTTTTGTTTTGTAAATTAAACTCGAAAGAAGCTTTCTTTTCAATTTCTTCGCTGTAATTAAATAATCTATCTGCTCCTTCAGATAAAAAACGTGGAGAAGCCAAAAGAATAACTAATAAGCCTAGTACTGGCGGCAATGCGTAGCGTAAATATTTTCTATTTTCTTTTAAGTTTATTGCGTTGTTGAATGGTACGGGTTTTAGTTCCATGATTCTTTGGTCTAAGGCCGCTCTTAATAAATCTACGTTTTCTCCTGACTGAGATTTTTCGAATAATTGAAGCGTGTTTAATATTTTATCTTTTATAGCCTCAAAATGTTCACCCACTAGTAATGAAGCCTGAGCATACGAAATGATTTTTCCTAGACGATATATTTTCAATAGGGGGGTGATTATCCAAAAATATCCCGCTATCAATAAAGTTCCTATTAAAGTAAAAAATAGAAATGTTCTTCCGGTAGTACCGTAATCAAAAAAATAATCTAAAAGTATAGCCGAGATAAAATAACCAATAGAAACACCAATAAATAATAGAGTTCCTTTGAGTAAAAGATTAGTATAATACTTTCGAATAAAGGAATCCAGTTTACCGATTAGGTCGTTATAAGCTCTGTTTTTTTCTGGATTCATTTCGGGCTACCAATATTACGAATAATAACGCCTTTTTGTTGTGGTACAGTTGAAAATTAAAATTGTTCAATGATTAGTTGATTTTAACACCTATGACAAGGATGTCGTCGACTTGTTCAAAGGTTCCCTTCCAACTCTCAATAGCGTGTTCTAAAGCATTTCTTTGTTGTGGCATAGAAAGATGTGAAATGCTCACTAAAAGGTCTTTAAATTGTTTATACATAAACTTTTTGCCCTTATCTCCGCCGAACTGATCAGCAAAACCATCTGAGAAAACATAAACCACATCGTCTTTTAATAATTTCACTTTATGATTGGTATACTTTTTAGTTCCTGGTTCAAATGCGCCAATCGCAAATTTATCGGGCTTAACATGAATTAATTGTTTTTTGCGTACTATGTAGAGCGGATTGTTGGCTCCTGCAAACTCCATTTCTTCACTTCCTTTGGTAAAAGCGCATAAAGCTAAATCCATTCCATCTCGAACTGAACTGTCTGCATTTTTGTTAAGGGCCTCCGATGAGAAGCGGTTTAAGTCTTCCAGAATTTTTGCAGGCTCAACAATATCATTCTCTTTCACGGCTTGATTTAAAGCATTGGCCCCTACTAAACTCATAAATGCCCCTGGAACACCATGTCCAGTACAATCTATAGCGGCAAATAAGATTTTATCATTTCTTTCAAAAAACCAATAAAAATCTCCGCTTATGATATCCTTTGGTTTAAACAAAACAAAAGATTCTGGCAGCATTTTTCGAATGGCTGCATCAGGAGGAAGAATCGAGTCTTGTAACCTTTTCGCATATCGAATACTATCGGTAACATCTTTGTAAAGCTCCTCTAATTTTTGTCTTTGTTTTTCAATCTCTTCTTTCTGACGAACGACCTCTTCAGTTCTTTCAATTACTTTTTGTTCAAGGATTCTTTCATTTTCAGCAAGATCATCGCGCATTTTTAAAAGAGCATGGCCTAAAACATCTTCATCACTCAAGGGCTCATATTTATAACTGAAATTACCAATACCCACTTGATTCGAAAAGTCTGTAGTACGTTTAAATCCTTCCACCAAATTATTTAATGCAATCGACATGTCTCCAATTTCATCATTAGAGATTTCCATTTTATGTTTTGGAATTACACCACGACCAAGCATCAAAAGCATTCTCTTTAAATTCTGGATGGGACGAACAATAGATCGAGTGGTAAATGTTGCGATTAAAATGCTTCCCACTACCAATGCAATTCCGAAAAAAATAACGAGATAAAATAAGAAGTTGAATGAATACATCGTTTCTTCACTTCTCTGATTTTGTTGCTTAAGCGATTCTTGCTTTCTAAGCTCTTGCCTTTTTTTCAAGTCGCCAAGAAGTTGATGCACCCTTTGAGTTTTAACATCAATTACGCCTCCGGTTTCTACCATCACTTCGCATAAAAAACGAAGCGAAGCATCTTCATAACTGGTAAAGGTGAATAGAGTGACTGTAATTTCTTTATGCAGTGTAAATAGATCATCAATATCCTGGAATGCTTGCTGAATTATTTCCTGTTCTTTCTTTGGCCAGTATTCAATGAGCTTGATAATTCTTTTTTTGATTGCCGGAACTTCTTTTTCGACCAAATCTTTATAGACCACCTTATCGCGGTCTTCGTCTTTCAATTGAATGGTCGCCCATTTGGTGATAAGCTCTTTCGACTTTCCGATTTTATCGTTGAGTTCTATGATTTCATTAAGCGATGGTGTTTCTACGGTGGTAATTCTTTCATTAAGCTCTTTACTTTCATGAAATATTTCGGTACCTGTATTTACATTCAGAATGGTGATCCAGAAAATGAATACAATAAAAAATATAACCACACCAAAGCCAATGCCGATTTTTATACCTATTGTAAATCTTAATTTTTTCATTGGGAAAATTAGGGATTACTTATCTCCGTTTGAATCTGTTTTTTTCTGAACATTATCCCAAAGGTCGAAATTCTCTTTCATGTCCATTCCCCAATAGATCCCTTTAATTCCTTCAATGATTGTGAACTTTTCTTCAGGAGTTCCTGGGCAATGACGGTATGCTCTCAATAAATACGGTAAGCTTACTTTCCAGTATTCATTACACTCTTCTTGTTTTATAAGAATTTCTGAAGGATAAATATTTTCAATATCAATATTCATAATCAAATCAACGCCTTTATTGTAATAAAGAATACCCATTTGTTCGTTTGCAAAACACTCAGCAGAATCTATATCTAATACTTTTTTAAAGGTATTAATCGTTTCATCAAAATATTTATCTGTAGCTAAATTTCTAGAATCATATTTCTTAGCTGAAACTGTAGCTAAGGCATTATAAAAAGATATATCTGCCTTATTATAGTTCATTACTGGGTCGAACAAAAGGTAATATTCTTTGTATTTCGAATAAAAGTCTTCTGCCTTTTTATAATTAACCGTATCCATGTTTCTCACCGCATCGTTGTAATAACTCACCGCTAAATATTTAATATTTCCAAGGTTGTTTTCTATATATTCATTTTTACTGTCGAGTTTTTTAGAAGCTACATAAGCTTGGAGGGCAATCCATCTATTTTCTGAAGTAGAGGCCTCATTTTCCACTTTCTTGAAATAATCTTTGTAAATGTAACCTTTCAAATGCCAAGCATAAGGATCGTTTATTAACTGTTCACTCTCCACGGTTGCTTCAATTAACTTCATGGCGTTCTTATAGTCTTGTTCTTGGTAAGCCTTCATTGCTTGATCAAGCAAGTTTTGTCCAATCACCAGCGGGGAGATTAGAAGCAAGAATAATATGGTAAGAATACTTTTCATTCTACTTTGTCTGCAATACTAGTTAATGATTGTCCTACAGTTAATTTATGCTTTTCAGCATTCGTCTTACTTATTTCAAACTTCAATTTTGAGTCTCTCCACACGAAATTAATAACTGATCCATCTTTCATTTTGCCTTCTTTCTCTGTTACTATTAAAGTACTTTTCGATTTATACTTTTTAACCAAATCGGCTATTTTATCGCTATTTTTTTCTGCCACAAATAAAATATGGCATTGTTCAATGTCGCCTACAGCATCGAATTTTTTGATTTTTATGGTTTGATTACCTATCATTTTATTTGCATAGGAAGTTTGCATTTCAGTATACACCTTTTCGTCACCAAATACACCGATGATAAAATCTCCCGTTTTAAATGATTTTGGCCAGTCCACATATTGAGCAAATTTATATACAAATACAGCCTTATACCTTAAATTTACATCCCTAGTCGGCTGAATGAAGGACACCAATGTTAGAGCAATTAAACTTAGAAACGATATTTGTATTAACCTCAACATCTATTACTGAAAAGACTTAGTTTTTGTTTCGCAAGATAGTAAAATTATTGTCTGCATTTTTGAAACTTTTTAATGTGCTCCACGTGTAAAGCGAAAATAGTGCCAAACAGATAATCATTTGTTTTTCAAATTATTTATTTGGAAGCATATATTCTGGCAAGCCTAAAACAGGCGGATTATTAAGTTTCTTTCGTTTTTCTTTCTCCTGCTTTCGTTCGTTTACCCCAAAACTATCTTTTGATTTTCTATCCTTCTTAGACTCTTTTCCCATCCCTCTTTTTTTAGATTTAGTTGGAGATGAATCCTTAAAAAAATCTTCTTTATTCTTTTGTTTTTTCTTTTTCTTTGACTTTCCCGCAAAGCTATCTGAGGTTACTATTTTTCTTTTATTACTTCCACCAGTAAATGAATCTTCTTGCTTTTTAAATTTATGTTTACTGTTTTTACTGGTAAAAAAGTCTTCCTGGTTTCCTGGTTTGCGTCCGGATTTTGAACTTGTAAAAAAATCTTTTTGCTTATAATTAATTTTTCTATCAGTAGCAGATTTGAAAGAGTCTCCGTCTTTTTTTTGAGATTTCTTTTTTTCCCTTATAGTAAATGAACCGCTTAATTTCTTATGCTTTTTACTTGACGATTTTTGATTAAAAGTGCTTTTTCCATCCTCCGTTTTTCCTCCTTTTTGAGAAAAAATTACTGGGTGTAAAAACAAAAATATGAAGAATAGAAGAATCCGCATAAGATTAAGATTAATCTTTATTTTCCGGTAGTAGGGGCGGCACCGGAAGCCATTTTAATTCCCATTATATCACGATCAAATAAATAGAGGCCTCCTTTATCGGCTCCAATCATTTTCAGTTTATCCATGATTGTTCTTGCTAAAGCTTCTTCTTCGATTTGTTCAGCAACATACCACTGCATAAAATTATGGGTAGAATAATCTTTTTCCATAAGCGTTACATCAACTACTTTATTGATTTCTGATGAAACCATTATTTCATGCTTTAACAATAATTCAAAAACAGTATTTAAACCATTAAACGTTTTTGGTGGTTGTTTCAGGGCGGGAACAATTGCCTTTCCTCCTCTTTCGTTTACATATTTTACCAACTTCAACATATGCATTCTTTCTTCGTCAGAATGAGCATATAGAAATTGTGCGGTTCCATTTAATCCACTTCCTTCAGCCCAGGAAGCCATTGCTAAATAAAACTGTGACGAAAACGCCTCTATTTGGATTTGTTTATTTAATGCTGATTCAACTTTTGATGGTAACATAATTAATTTTTTGTGTGGTAATTTTTAGCGAATTTAAAAATTTTTTAGTTAATTTCTCAGTAAGGTCAACTGACCGTTCAAATCATATTCTACTTGATCAAAACCTAGGCCTTTTAAGTAATAAAAATAGTGTCCATCAGGCACAGCTTGCCCGGCAGGATAGGTGTGTCCATCCCAGTAACCATTTTTTCCTGACCATTCATAAACTATATTTCCATATCGATTATAAATAAAAACTTCGAGTGATTTAACTCCTACAGTTGGGATAAAAAAATTATCATTGACACCATCTCCATTTGGAGAAAATATATTGGCAATTTCTCCAATCGAAGATATTCCAGTAACTGTAATCGTTGAAAAAGCCGTGTCGAGGCAATTATTATCAGAAGCAATTAATCTCACGTCATATACGCCAGGAATATCATAGCTGAAAGAGGGGTTAGTTTGTGTTGAATTCATATTTCCATCATCCAAATTCCAGTTATAATATGTTGCCCCTGTTGATGTATTGGAAAAATCAACGTCTAAAACTGCACTTCCTCCTAATACACTGGGAACGAAAGCGGCATTAATCGATTTTTGGTAAGTTAGCACTACTGTTTGTGTAGTAATTCCTGTGACATCTTGCACAACTACATCAAAATTTCCTTCGGTAAGGCTGGAAAAAACATTAGCGGTTTGAAAGTTTACGCCATTATCTATGCTATAGAGAAGCGCGCCAGTTCCGGTTGCAGTAACAACAATGCTACCATTGTCAACACCCATACATAATGGATTTGTTGCAGAAATAGTAACAACAGTTGGCGGCACGGCATACAATGTTACCGACAAAACCAGCGCTGAAATTAGAATAACACTATTTTTAAAAAATTTCATTTAAACTTTGACGAAAAATTGAATTGAAACGTTGCATTAATTGTTAATAATCTAATAACAAATATATTAATTTTTTACTTCATTTTCACTCTAAAAATAAATGTAATGTCGCTTTCAAAGGATGTTTCGGCTAAAGGTTGTGAACAAAGCCCTATGAATATGAATAATGTGAATTTTTTTCGTGTTTCATAAAAGAGAATATCTTTAGAGAATATTTAAGCCCAATGAGCAAAAACGAACCAACTAATATTAAAAGAAATTTTCAAAATATTAAAAAAGAGCTTCTTATCTATTTGTCCAAGCATAAAGGTAAATTCTTAAATCCTAAACAAATTGCCTCTGGATTGAATATAAAAGAAGAGGGGGACAAACATCTTTTACAATTGATTTTAGATGAATTAACAGAAGAAAAAAAGATAAAAAAGGCGGACTACGGAAAATATAGTATTGCTGGAGGATTCAGTGATGAGCATACTGGAATCATAGAAACCACAAGAAAAGGAGCTGGTTTTATAAAGTGTGATGATTTCGATAAAGAAATTTATGTAGATAAAAAAAATGCAACCCATTCTCTAAATGGTGATACCGTAACTTTTGTTGTTTTAAAAGAGCGCTCAGGTGAAAAACAAGAAGGAAAAGTGCTTTCTATAGTGAAAAGAGGCAAAGAATCATTCGTAGGTAGATTAAGCATGAATGGTAAATATGGTTTTGTGATTGCTGATAATCAAAAAATGTATGTCGATATTTTTGTTCCGGCCAATAATTTGAATGGGGCAAAAGATGGTGATAAAGTGATTGTAAAAATCAAAGATTGGCCAGAAACGGCAGATAGTCCATTTGGTGAAGTAATCGAGGTCTTGGGTCAGGCAGGACAAAACGAGGCAGAAATGCATGCGATTTTAGCAGAGTTTGGTTTACCCTATAAGTTTCCAGACAATGT
>CAMBFX010000071.1 GCA_945865695.1 Chryseobacterium gleum
TAAACTATTTCAAACCCATCAGCATCCTTAAATGCCGGAAACTTCTCCCTAAAATTCTCCAATTCCGATTTATCTAATTCCGATTGTATAATGGTTTCTTCGTATTCCACATGCTGAATCACATCTCCCTTAAAATCGATAATCATCGAATCGCCCGAGTGATTGATGTTTCGTCCATCGGTCCCGATTCGATTCACTCCCGCCACGTAGCAAAGATTTTCAATGGCTCTTGCTTTCAATAAAGTCATCCAAGGATTTCTTCTGGCCTCAGGCCAATTGGCAACGTATAAAATTAAATCGTAAGCATTATTTTTATTTCTCGACCAAACAGGAAATCTTAAATCATAGCAAATCATCGGTTGAATTTTCCATCCTTTGTATTCGATGATGATTTTATTTTCTCCTCCCGAAAAATGATCGTTTTCATTCGCCATTCTAAATAAATGTCTTTTATCATAGGTAAAAACATTTCCATTTTCATCTGCCCAAATAAATCGATTGTAATTTTTATCTCCTTCTTTAATCATTACACTTCCACAAACCGCACAATTCTTTTCTTTGGCTTTTGTTTTCATCCAATTCACCGTGGTTCCATCCATTCTTTCAAATAACTTTTCAGTTTGCATGGAAAACCCTGTAGTGAACATTTCAGGCAAAACTATGATATCTGCATTTTCGATATTGCGAATGTGATTATCGAATCGGGCGAGATTATTGAATTTTTCTTCCCAATACAATTCAGTTTGAATTAAAGCGATATTTAATTTTTGGATCATACTTTTTGTAAAATTTCTAAAGCTTTATCCAAAGTTTCTTTTTTCTTAGCAAAACAAAAACGCAAAACTTTATTATCTACTTCACGATTATAAAAAACTGAAACAGGAATGCTGGCAATTTTATTTTCTTTCGTTAAGCGGATTGCGAATTCGGTATCCTTTTCATCTGATATTTTTGAATAATTCAAAAGTTGAAAATAGGTTCCAGCAGCTGGTGTAAAACTAAATCTACTTCCTTTCAATCCCTTTATGAAATAATCTCTTTTCTCTTGATAAAAATTACTTAATTCCAAATAACGAGATTCATCCTTCATGTATTCATGAAAAGCAACTTGTGCAGGAGTATTCGAAGAAAAAACAATAAACTGATGTGCTTTTCTAAATTCTACCATCAAATTCGCTGGAGCTAAAACATATCCCATTTTCCATCCGGTAATATGAAACATTTTCCCAAAAGAATAAACCAGAATACTTCGTTCTGCTAATCCTGGAAATAAACAAACACTTTGATGATTTTCCTTATCGAAAATAATATGTTCGTAAACCTCATCACTCAAAACAATGATTTCTGTATTATTGGTGATTTTTTCCAATTCTTTTAAATCTGATTTTTTTAATACGGAGCCACTCGGATTATGTGGAGTGTTGATGATAATCATTCTCGTTTTTCTATTCACCAATTTTTTTACTTCTTTCCAATTGATGGAGAAATCAGGATATTGTAATTCAACAAAAATACTTTTACCACCACTCAAAATTACTGCTGGATCATAACAGTCATAAGCGGGTGTGAAAATTAAAACTTCATCACCTTCTCTCACAAAAGCAGCGATGGCCGAATAAATAGCCTCTGTTCCTCCAGAAGTAATATTGATTTCAGTTTCGGGATTATACTCTATGTTATACGCTTTTTTTGTTTTTGCGGAAATAGTTTCTCTAAGAGAAATTAACCCTTGCATGGGAGCATATTGATTATTCCCCGCTTTCATTGATTGGTAAAACGAATCAATTAATTTCGGATCTGTTTCAAAATCTGGAAATCCTTGCGAAAGATTAATCGCTTGATTTTCCTGCGCAAGTTTCGACATCACAGTGAAAATGGTAGTGCCTAACTTTGGAAGGCGTGATTGAATGGAACTGAGAAAATGTGGCATAAAGCAAATATACTGTTTTAATAAGTTTTGTTCTGACTCAATTTTTTAGTTTTTTTCTTTGTTTCTTCTCTGTTTTATCAAATCCTTTCATAAATTTGAATGAATATTAAGACATTTTATGAAAAGAATTTTGGTTTTGGGATCAATTGTAATAGCTTTTACATTCGCAGCTTGTGGAGCTGAAAACGATGCAAAAGATGTATGTAATTGCTATAAAGAGGTAATCGAGTTGAAAGATGCTGATGCAGATGAAAAGATGAATGAATGTTTAGATTTGTTGGCAAAGTACCTTCAAACACATGAAGAAGCAGGAACATTGGATGAATTTAACAAGGCTTATAATCTTTGCCGATGAAATTAATTATTGCGCTAATAATCACCACTTTATTTTTTCAATCTTGTGGGTCCTCCGACCCAAAATTATTAGCAAATGAATATTGTGATTGTATTAAAAATGCAATTAATGAGTCTGATTATCAGCCTTGTCAGGAGTTAGCAAAAGAGCATAAAGTCAAATTTGGAGATAATAAAGACCAACTAGAGAAATATTCCGATGAATTGGTTAATTGTACCAATGTATCAAGGTAGTTTGCATTTTATTTTTTGAGAATTAAAAAATCTTTCTAATTTCGTGACCGAAAATTGTTAAACCAAAAAAAATTAAAAACATGAAAAAAGTAATTTATTCTGTAGCTATCGTTGCTACAATGGCTCTTGCTTCTTGCGGAGGTGGTGCATCTGTTTGTGACTGTCTTAAAATGGGTGAGGAAGCAATGAAAGAATCTCAAGAGGCTGCTGGTGATGAAGCCAAGCTAAAAGAAATTCAAGAAAAGTACAAAGGAAAAGCCGAAGAGTGTAAGAAATTAGCCGAAGGAAAATCTGAGGAAGACTTAAAGAAAATGCAAGAAGAAGCAAAAAATTGCAAATAATCTTTTTTATTTTCAATCCAAAAAACCCCGTGTAAAACGGGGTTTTTTGTTTTAAATAGCTAAATCAGTTTAAAATTAAATCAATAAAATAGTATTAAACCCAATTGTATGAATAATAAATTTATTATCAAGTTAGTTGTTTTTTCGTTGCTAATTATGACATCTTGTGGCGGAACAAAAGAAGGCGATGAAAATAAAGAATCTAAAGCACCAACCGTTTGTGAATGCATGGATGCCATGAATAAAATGATGGAAGAAATGCAAGCAGTTGGCAGTGATGAAACAAAAGCCAAAGAGGTAGAGGCAAAATATAAGGATACTGCGGAAGCCTGTAAAAAATTAGGTGAAGGATTATCGGATGAAGAGAAAGCAAAACTTCAAGAAGAAGCTCGTAATTGCAAATAATTTTTTAAAATTCATCTAGGAGAATTTCTTTATGATTTCCCTTTTTTAAACTTTTAAGAATATGAAATACCCTTTTTTGTTCTTTTTATTATCTCTATGTGTTTTCTTTTCTTGTGGAGAAGCTAACAACAAGATGGAAGAATCAAATGCAGTCGAACCTGCGTTTTGTGATTGTGTGAATAAAGATTATCACAACGAAGGCGATAAAGAAAAATGTGAGATAATCGAAAACGAATTAACACTACAACTAAATTCAGCCTCTAAAGATGAGAAAGGCGAAATCCTTATGAAAATACAGGACTGTAAAGTGCAAGGCAAATATGATAATGATTGATTTAGAGTGTTTATATTACCTATCTTATACTCATAATCTGTTCATTTAGTGAATTTTAAAATCAAGAAGTTAAAAATATTTTCAAATAAAATAAATGTATTATCTTAGCCCTAAATAATAAAACCTAAATTTCTATGAAAAAATTAATTTTCTCTGTAGCTGTTCTTTCAGCTTTTGTTTTGTCATCATGTGGTGGTGGCGCTTCTGTTTGTGATTGTGTTAACATGGATGAGGACAAAGCTGATGATAAGATGAAAGAAGCTTGTAAGACTATGGAAAAAGAATGGAAAGACAAGTATGATAAAGCCACCGATGAGGAGAAAGAAAAATTGATGGAAGAAATCAAAGCTTGTGATAAAGACAAGAAATAATTTTGATTGACACTTTTCAAAAAACCCTGAATTAATTCAGGGTTTTTTTGTTTTTAATCAGTTATATTGAATGAAACCAGTTGGTTTTGGTTATTGACAATACCAAATAAAGGAATTTCAAGGTTAATTTTTTGAAATCAGAAAAAGAATATTAACTTAGCATCTAAATAAAAAACCTAAATTTCTATGAAAAAATTAATTTTCTCTGTAGCTGTTCTTTCAGCTTTTGCTCTTTCTTCTTGTGGTGGTGAAATGTCACTTTGTGATTGTATGGGTCTTAAAGACAAGTATGATTCTAAAGAAGATGCTGAAAAAGAACTTGGAAAAGAAAAGCTTGACAAGTGTATGGACTTAATGAAAGATGCTAAAGAAGAAGACATCAAAAAATGCGATAAGAAGTAATTATTGATTCGCTGATTTAAATAGTTTTTCTATTGACAATTGGCTTAACATCTTTTCAAAAAACCTTGGCGCAAGCCAGGGTTTTTTTGTCTTAAAAGCAAACTATTAAAACCAATTATATGAGAACTAAAACAAAATTACTCCTAGCAAGTATCGCACTTTTCACCATCACTTCTTGTGGCGGATCCAAAGAAGAAGCTGACGAAAAAAAGGAATGACACTTTGTGACTGTTATGCTCTTAAAGATAAATATGAATCTAAGGAGGATGCAGAAAAAGGCATTGGAAAAGAAAAACTCGATAAGTGTATGGACTTGATGAAAGACGCAAGCGAAGATGATTTAGCTAAATGTAAATAAGAATTATCCGAAAAATAAAAAAAGCCATCTGTTAACAGATGGCTTTTTTATTGAAATGTTTATTGATTATTTTTCAGAAACTAAACTTGCTTTCATAAATTCACGATTCATTCTTGCAATATTTTCCAATGAAATTCCTTTCGGACATTCCACTTCACAAGCACCCGTATTTGTACAATTACCAAAACCTTCTAAGTCCATTTGATTCACCATACTTAAAACACGATCATTCGCTTCAATTTTTCCTTGAGGTAATAAAGCCAATTGTGAAACTTTTGCCGAAACAAATAACATGGCAGAAGCATTTTTACAAGAAGCCACACATGCTCCACAACCAATACAAGTGGCAGCAGCAAATGCTTTATCAGCATCCTGTTTATTTACGGGCAAACAATTCGCATCTTGAGCGGCTCCAGTATTCACAGAAATGTAGCCTCCTGCTTGAATTACTCTATCAAATGCCGAACGGTTTACTACTAAATCTTTGACAACCGGAAAGGCTTTTGCTCTCCATGGCTCAATAAAAATGGTATCACCATCCTTGAATGAACGCATGTGTAATTGGCATGTTGTAACACCCGTCTGTGGCCCGTGCGCACGTCCATTGATAAACAATGAACACATTCCGCAAATTCCTTCACGACAATCGTGATCAAAAGCTACAGGTTCATCACCAGTATTTACCAATTGTTCATTCAATACATCCAGCATTTCTAGGAAGGACATATCTGGAGAAATTCCAGTGACTTTATAATCCACCATTTTCCCAGAATCCTTCGCGTTTTTCTGACGCCAGATTTTGAGAGTTAAATTCATATTGTTGTTACTGCTCATAGTTTTTATTTAGTCTTTTTAGCCAATAAGCGAGTGAGCGAATTAGCCAATCAGAGGTTATACTTTTGTACTTTCCAATGTGTCAACAAGTGAACGAATCATTCTGCTGATTTCTTCAGATAAATTATTTACTTCTTTAATCTTTTCTTCTTTAATGAAATTTAATTCAACAGCAATTATAAGTTGAGTTTCTACTTCGCAAAGCGAGCCTTTAGCAATTTTGAGAAATTGCGAAAAACTACCTGTAGATTTTCTTCCCCAACCTTCAGCAATATTTGATGGAATTGAAACTGCAGTTCTTCGAACTTGTTGAACCAATCCGAATTTTTCTGAATCCGGGAACGAAGAAGAAATTTCATAAACCGATTTTACCAAAAGAATAGCCTTTTGCCAAACGATCAAATCTTTATAGTTATTTACTTTAGGTCCCACTTATTGGCTTATTTACTAATTCGCTTATTCACTTCTTACTTATAACTTCTCTGAACCATCTTAATCGTATCAAAAACCAACTGTTCTTTATGTAACTCAGAGTCTTTAACGTCTCCTTTGTTTTCCCAAGCAGAAACAAAAGCAAAATTATTATCGTCTCGTTGTGCTTCTCCTTCATCGGTTTGATATTCCTCTCTGAAGTGACCACCGCATGATTCATTTCTATTTAATGCATCTAAACACATTAGTTCTCCTAACTCTAAGAAATCAGCAACGCGTCCTGCTTTATCCAATTCAGGATTAAATTCTGAATCTGATCCTGGAACACGAACATCTTTCCAAAATTCTTCTCTAATTTTTCTAATTTCAGCAATGGCTTCTTTCAATCCTTTTTCATTACGTGCCATCCCACATTTTTCCCACATCACTTTTCCTAATCGCTTATGAAAACTATCTACCGTTTTTGTACCCTTATTATTGATAAAGTAATTAATTCTTTCTTTCACTGATTTTTCAGCTTCATCAAATTCAGCAGTGTTAGTAGGAATTTTTCCTGTACGAATATCATTCGATAAATATTCTCCGATGGTATATGGAATCACGAAATATCCATCTGCTAAACCTTGCATCAAGGCAGAAGCTCCTAAACGATTCGCACCGTGATCAGAAAAATTCGCTTCTCCCATTGCATATAATCCCGGAACAGTAGTCATCAAATTATAATCTACCCAAAGACCACCCATCGTGTAATGCACTGCAGGATAAATTTTCATTGGAGTTTCATACGGATTTTCACCAGTGATTTGCGCATACATATCAAATAGGTTTCCGTACTTTTCTTTCACTACTTCTTTTCCTAAATCATATAATTGTTTTTCAGTTGGATTTGGAATATTGTGTTTTGTTGATTCAATTTTTCCGTATTTGTATTTCAGATTAGACATAAAATCCAAATAAACTGCCTCACCGGTTGCATTCACTCCAAAACCAGCATCACATCTTTCTTTCGCTGCACGAGAAGCCACATCACGAGGCACTAAATTTCCAAATGCAGGATATCTTCTTTCTAAATAATAATCTCTATCTTCTTCTGGAAGATCGCTTCCTTTTTTCTTTCCTTCTCTTATAGCTTGCGCATCTTCTTTTTTCTTTGGAACCCAAATTCTTCCGTCATTTCGCAATGATTCCGACATCAATGTTAATTTACTTTGATGATCTCCAGAAACAGGAATACAAGTAGGATGAATTTGTGTATAGCAAGGATTACCGAAAAACGCTCCTTGCTTATGCGCTTTCCAAGCTGCGCTTACATTACTCCCCATAGCATTTGTAGAAAGGAAAAATACATTTCCGTAACCACCTGTGCAAAGTAAAACGGCATGTCCCGAGTGTCGTTCAACAGCACCCGTTACTAAATTTCTAGCAATGATTCCACGAGCTTTTCCTCCAACTTTTACTACTTCCATCATCTCATGGCGAGTAAACATTTGAATACTTCCTTTGGCTACTTCCTTGGAAAGAGCAGAATAAGCACCTAATAATAATTGCTGTCCCGTTTGTCCTGCAGCATAAAATGTTCTTTGAACTTGTGTTCCACCGAATGAGCGGTTATCTAATAATCCGCCATATTCGCGTGCAAATGGAACACCTTGTGCAACACATTGGTCAATGATATTTGCACTTACTTCCGCTAAACGATGAACGTTTGCCTCACGTGCGCGATAATCACCACCTTTAATAGTATCATAAAATAAGCGATAGGTAGAATCACCATCGTTCTTGTAATTTTTTGCAGCATTAATTCCCCCTTGCGCAGCAATAGAATGTGCTCGTCTTGGAGAATCTTGAAAGCAAAATACTTTCACTGTATATCCCATTTCCGCTAATGACGCAGCAGCAGATGAGCCCGCTAATCCCGACCCAACTATGATAATTTCAATAGACCTTTTATTGGCTGGATTTACCAACGCAACATGATCTTTATAATCTGTCCATTTCTTGTCGATTGGACCGTGAGGAATTTTTGAATCTAATTTTGACATGTCCAATTAATTTAACTGTGAAACGTAATGATAAATTGCAATCACGATAAAGCCTGTAGGAATTAAAATTCCATAAAGATTTCCTAATTTTTTAATAATGGGAGTGTATTTATTGTGACGGAATCCAACGGATTGAAAGGCGGATTGAAATCCATGCAAAAGATGTAATGCAAGAAAAATAAATGCAGTGCAATAAATAGCTACTCGAGCTGGATCTACAAATTTATGTTGTAGTTCGTGGAAATATCGAGAAGGATCTTCAGGTGAAAAATTTACATACTTATAAGCAATTTCGGGCGCCCAAAAATCGTACATGTGCAGCCCAAGAAATAACAAAATACAAATTCCTGAGTAAATCATATTGCGCGACATCCAACTCGAATTGGCGGAAGCACCATTTACGGCATACTTAACGGTTCTTGAAGATCGATTTTTAGCTTCTAAAACAAAACCCATTAGAAGATGAAATACCACACCAAAAATTAAAATGGGCTGCATAATAAACTGGATGAGTGGATTGTATCCCATAAAGTGAGAAGCGGCATTAAACGCATCTGCACTGACAACGGATAAAAAATTGATGATAAAATGTTGAAGCAAGAAAAATAACAAGAATAACCCGGACAATGCCATGGCGATTTTTTTTGCTATTGATGATTTGAGTAGAGGGGAATTGCTCATGAAAAAGAGTTAAAGAATTTTGATGACACAAATGTAATATCAATTTGAAATATTTTTTGGTTTATTTTTAAATATATATAAGTGAATCAAAATATCGGCAGCAATTTGTTTTGTCTGTGGCGAGATGATTAGATTTATTTGGCTAAAATTGAAAGATGAATTATTGATTATTTGTGCTTTCGGCAAGGTTTTTAAACAAAAAAAGATTTAATAATTTTGTAATTTAGACTGATTCTAAACTGATTATTTTTTATTTTTTTTGGAATGAATTGAATATCTGATAAATTGACTAATTCTCTTCATAACTTGTTTTAGAAGAATCCAAAAATTATGTTACTTTCGCATCCCTTGAAAATCGAGAAACATATCGCCCAATTATTGCGCAACTATGATTGCGTCATCATCCCTGGTTTAGGTGGGTTTGTGGCCAATTATAGCCCTTCGCGATTTAATATGGCTAAAGGATTATTATCTCCTCCTTCAAAAGCGATTATTTTTAATCGAAATTTGATTAATAATGATGGCCTTTTAACGAATCATTTATCAGTCAATGAGAATTTATCTTATACAGAGGCAAGTAATTTTGTAAATGAATTCGTTGTCATTTGTAAAAATCAATTATCCTCTGGTAAAAGAATCGAATTTGATGAGCTAGGTGTTCTTTATGAAGACAGCGAAAAAACGCTTCAATTCCGCCCTGATTTCTCTGTCAATTTTTTGACGGAATCTTTCGGTTTATTTCCAGTGGTGGCAAAAGAATTAGTTTATTCTGTTCAAAATATCGAAGCGAAATTCGATGCTCCAACTATCAACGAGGCAGAAGAAAAAGTCACCTACATTAAAGTTGCCGAGGTAAAAGAAGAAACGATTACTCGTGAGATTAAACCTGAATTAAGAACCGTTGAGTCACAAAATCCATCTGAGAAAAAAATTGTTCCGATAAAAAGGAAAAGAAGAACGGGAACTTATATTGCGGCTGCTGTAATTGGAATTCCTTTGATTTTTTATTCAGTTTGGATTCCATTGAAAACAGATGTCGTAAAAACGGGGGTGATTCAAGTAGCCGACTTGAATCCTTTTCATGCACCCATTGCTCCGTCAGTTTATAAGCCATTTGATAAAAATTTAGCGGAAGGTTTATCTGAAAAAATAATGCCTACAGTCGAAGAATCTGCATTAGAAGAACCTTTTTTACCAATAATAAATGAAGTGGATACTACTTTAGTGGATTCGAATACTCCTATCGAAGAAAACATTAATTTGAATAATAATTTCCATGTTATTGCAGGTTGTTTTCAAGAAGGCGAAAATGCCCAAAGAATGGTGGAATATTTACAAAGCAAAGGATACAAAGCCTATATTTTAGATACGGTTAATGGGTTACAAAGAGTTTCAGCTGCGTCTTATTCAAATGTTGGAGATGCCATGACTGCATTAAGAGATATCAGAGGAAATCAAGTAAGTGAAGCTTGGTTGTTGAATTTGAGATAACCATCTTTTTCTGTTTTTAATTGATTTCTCTCGTTAATCTAAAGATGCTACCGCTAATTACATGGAATTTTTGTCTCAATATCAATTTACCCAGTTGATGAGACGCATAAGAATTCCCGAACCTTAATTCCCTCGACTAAATCTAAATATTGGCCTACTAAATTTTAACACCACCAGTTAAGTATATTGACTATGTGTTTTTTTAATACTTTAACAACCTTTTCAGACTTAATTTCGTTAACTTAGCATTACTATTTCAAATTTAAAATTCGTTTCGTATGAAATCATTTTTGTTTTTATTCTTTTCTCTCTTCGCGGTTGTTGGGTTGAAGGCTCAAGAAAATGTTCAAACTGAAACTAACCTGAATACTCAAATGATGACCTATCATAAAGAGATTCCTAATGAAAATTCCTTTATGGTAAGTAAAAACTCAACAGGAAACGATATTCCAAAGGCTATCCTTGAGGACATCAATTTACATAGAAAATTGGACGAGAATTTTATTTGGGTGGTGAATGATCAGATTGAAATTCTGATTTATCCCATGAACAAAAAAGAAGTTGAATTAAATAAAAATAAAAAGTAACTGATATGAGAAAAATATATTTCATATCGGCATTGTTTTCATTTATGTTCTGCATCGGTTTCTCTCAACCCGGAAACGATTTATGCTCTAATGCGACAACACTTACTCCAAATGCCGCTCCGATTTGTGCGCAAACAACAGATGGTGGAGGAACTTCAATCGCAGAAACAATTACAGCAGCCACGGTAGGCGCTGCTAATAATTTTAGCCAAACCGTTTGGTATAAATTTACAGCAACCAGTACATCTATGTTCATCGAATGGGAATTTACAGGTTTGGTATCCGGGGCCACATGGTGCCCAGGTAACATGAGTATGGTTATCTATAATGCGTCCACCTGCACCCCATCTTCCGCTACTATTATGGCCACCGAATCGGCTGCTGCCGATGGTGCCATCCTGATTGAGATGACCACTTTAGTGGTAGGAAATACTTATATGATTCAGGTTGGATATAATACTGGGGCTGGTTGTAAACCTCCAATTTTTTGTATGGCCGTTGGAAATACTCCGGCAGTTTGTACATGCGGCTCTCCATGTGCTGCTGGTTGTGGTTATGCAACAACTCCCTCTGTTGCCACAGTTACATCAACATGTCCAGAATATGATTTGAATCCTTTAAGTGATGGAAATGATAACGAAACTTATTGTTACACCTTTACTGCAAACAGCACTAATGTTAGTTTCAGTATGATTATTACCTCGAATTGCTCTGGTGGAAATGTGGGGGCATTGACCTGGACCTTACAAACCACCTCCTGTGGAGCAAATGTAGCTTCAGGTACGTTAGCAAATATGTCGGCAACCACAGTTGTTGGTACCAATTATGTTTTATGTTATAATTATACAATTCCATCTACTTGTCATCACTCTTCAGTTTATCCTTATTTCGTTGGAGCAGTACCTTTGCCTGTTGAACTCATTTCCTTTTACGGAGAAATTTATCAGAAAAATAGTGTTAAATTAGAATGGTCTACTGCTACGGAAAATGAGAATGAATATTTCATCCTTGAAAAATCAAAAGACGGAGAAAATTTTGAGGCTTTAACTCGTATTCAAGGAGCAGGCACATCCAATCATAGAATTGATTATTCTTTTGTGGATGATTCTCCTTATTTCGGCAATACTTATTATCGTTTAGTTCAAGTAGATCGAAATGGTAATTCTTCTACCTCCGGTATTGCAACTGTTGTAAGGGAAAAACCTGAAAATTTTGATTTTTCAATATATCCGAATCCTTCCAATGATGGAAATATGATTATCAATTTAGCCGGTAAAAAAGATGAAATCGTAACAGTTAATGTTCTTGATATTACAGGAAAAAATATAATAAATCGTCAAATTACAATTGGGTCGGAATCTAATGATCAGTATTCATTGAATTTGAATTTAATTGATGGGCTTTATATCATTCAAATCTTGGATAAAAACCAAAATATCAAAACGAATAAATTTATCGTTACATCAAAGTAAATTGTTTTTAAACTTTGAGGTTTCAAATAGTCATTCCTATTTAAAGCTACTTCCTAAATTTTAAAATAAATTTTAATTTAACTATTTGTGGTAATTTTAACCACTTGTTTATTTGTGTTTAAAAATCAATTGTTTAACTTATGGTTTTGCTGTTTTTCTTAGTTGTAAAAATAATTTTGAGACGAATTTTACATATATAAAAATATTTGTTAGTTATTATACAATCGCCTATCTTTGCTTACTGGTTCAAATTCCAGTCAAAGGTTATGAAACTATTATTAATTCCAATAGTCCTTTTTTCGGTGGTATTTTTTTCTAGTGAATCAAAAGCACAAATCCAAATTGAGTCAACGGCCCTCACTCCAACTATTGATAGCGTAGCTTATTACTCACCTGAAAATTTTTTAGGAACTTTTCAAACAATGCATCATACAAAAGAGCGAGAAATTTTTACTCACGATCTTTATTTTGAAATTGAATCGAGACGAAAAGATGATGAATTGGTTATTTGGAAAATATCAAGATTCACTTCCTTTCGAATTTTTCCTAGAAATATGATTATGCCTCCGATGAACTATAGAGTTCAGGATTTAGAAATTGTTCATATCGATGAGTCTGCTGATCAAGAATTAGAAATATTATTAAACAAATGAAAACTATGAAATATATTTTAGTTTTCATTGGGCTTTTATTAACGGGATTAGTAATCGCTCAACCTGCAAATGATAATTGTATTGGATCTACAGTAGTTCCTCAAAATGGTACTTGTGTGAATAGTACAACCGTGGCTGCTACGGATAGTTGGAGTGGAACCGTAGGTTGCCAATCAGGAAATGGACATGAAGATGTTTGGTTTACTTTTACTGCAACAGGAACAAACGCTTCTTTAGTAGTAACCAATGGAACAATGACCGGTAACGTAGAAATTATTTTCGTTTTAGCCAATTGTAATTCACAAAACTGTAATTGTCCGTTTCTACTTGCTGGTACCGATTGCGCTGCATCACCCAATACATTTACCTATGATCAATTAATTATTGGCGAAGTTTATTATTATACTATATCGTCTTCTACAGGCTCACAAGGAACTTTTACAAGTTGCTTGACAGTTACCTCTCCTCCGCCAGCTCCAGGTCAAGATTGTGTTTCCGCTGCTACAATTTGTAACGGACCTTCTGTTTCTGTTCCTCTATTACAATTAGGTGATGGCCCACTCGAAGAAAACTGGGGTTGTAATGGTAATGAGAATAATTCACAATGGTATACATTTACCGTTGGTGGTGCTGGAACCGTTGGTTTAAATGTAGATCCTACTACGAATTATGCAGTTGCTGATTGCGCAGGTAGTCCTTCTTCAATTGAGTGCCAAGGCGGTGATGATTATGATTTTATGTTTTTAAATTTAGGAGCATCAGGAACATGCCCAACTACTTCGGCTGGAGCCACTTTTGTTGGAGGCAGTACTGTTGGTTGTGACTTTAGTGGCTGCACAGGCAATACAGGTTTTTCAGTGAATGTTACTGATTTTGGAATAAACTATTCGACAAATACTACTGCTAACCAAGTTTGTAATCAAGCCGATTTATGTTCAAGTTTTGGTCCAAGTACAAATTGCAGTACTTCACCCGCTTGGAATGAGGTGGCAACACTACCTACTTTAGTAGCTGGAAATACATATGCAATTATGCTTCAAAACTATTCTGGTAGTGCTGCAGGTGTTTCAATGGATTATATCGGAACAGCATTATTCGGTCCTCAAGCCGCATTTTCAATTACTAATTCTTGTTTTACGGATAATATAATTTCTGTGGCTGCAACTTATCCAAATTCTGTTGCTGGATGGTCGTTTGTATGGAGTTGGGGAGATGGAAGTGGAACAACTACAGGAACAACCGCAACGCATACTTATGCTGTTTCTGCTGGTTATACCATCTCTTTAACAGTCACCGATCCTTTGGGTTGTACTGCTACTCAAATAATTTCTACAACATGTGCTCTTCCCATTGAATTATTGTCTTTTGAAGGAGAAGAAATGGATGGTGATGTTCATTTAACTTGGACAACTGCTTCTGAAACCAATAATGATTATTTTACAGTTGAGAAAAGTATTGATGGCATAGTATATCAGAATATTGGTTCAATTGAAGCTATTGGAAACAGTAGTGTTATTAATAACTATTCATTGATTGATCCATCTCCATATCAAGGCAGAAATTACTATCGTTTACGACAAACAGATATTGACGGAAGATACGTTACCTACGACCCTATTATGTTTAATAATGTGGATAAGGATTTGACCCTTGCCATATTCCCAAATCCGGCTAAAGAAATCGTAAACATTGATTATTCTTCAGATTCATTCGAAGAAGTATTTGTGAAAATGACCGATATGAATGGTAAAATAGTTTATCGCACCGCACTTCAGCCTTCAATGGCACGTAAAATCAATTGGCAGATTAATACTACTGAAATCACCGAAGGAATTTATATTATTTATCTTTCTCAAGGAGATAAAACTAGTTATAAGAAAATAGTGATAGAATAATTTCTAGACAACTCATTTAAAAAGGCAATCTGAAAGGGTTGCCTTTTTTATTTCACCACATTTAGCTGTTTGATATAATTAATACAATCATAGAAATTGAATCGCATTTCTTATCGTGAATGCCTCGATACGGTTTGCAACCGCGTGCCGCCATAGCTTCAGCGGTGGAGCAAGCCAAACCTACTCGGCATGACCGTAAATAACGCGTGGAAATAAACTCGACCACAATGGAATCATAATTGAATAAATATCATCATGTGGTCGTGTTTCTAAGAGCCCTGAATTGCCTGTCATTCTGAGTAGACGAGTCTTCGAGTCGTATCGAAGAATTGTATTTGAATTAATCTATCTTTCCCGCAATTTGATTCCATCCGAATTTTTATTTCCTTTGGATAAAACTCAAGGACATGCGATACAACCCCATCAACCCACAACTTTTCATTAATAACCGAAAAAGACTGTCAACCATGCTTAAACCTGGTTCTGTGGCAGTTTTTAACTCCAATGATATTCTTCCAACAAATGCAGATGGATCACTTCCATTACGTCAGAATAACGATTTATTTTATTTGAGCGGAATAGATCAAGAAGAATCTATTCTCGTTTTATTTCCACATGCACATGATCCTGCGCATCGGGAAGTTTTATTTTTAAAAGAAACCAATTCGGAAATTGCTATTTGGGAAGGAGCTAAACACTCCAAAAAAACGGCTTACGAAACCTCTGGAATTAAAACAGTTTATTGGTTGCAAAACTTCGAGAAAGTATTCAAATCAATTGTTTGTGAAGCCGAGAATGTTTATCTAAATACCAATGAACATTTACGTGCTTCTATCGAAACCGAAACTAGAGACTCGCGTTTTATAAAATGGATGAAAGAACATTATCCTTTGCATAAATACGAGCGAATTGCCCCCATCATGCATTCGTTGAGGTCGGTGAAATCGGCCTGGGAAATAGATCTTCTTCAAGAGGCGATGGACATCACCGAAAAATCTTTTCGCAGAGTGCTTTCATTTATAAAACCTGGCGTTTGGGAATATGAAATTGAAGGCGAATACATGCACGAATTTTTACGTAATCGTTCACGTGGATTCGCCTACACACCAATTATTGCTTCCGGATTTAATGCTTG
>CAMBFX010000072.1 GCA_945865695.1 Chryseobacterium gleum
TTCCTAAGGAATGAAAAAGAATTTCTAATCCAATCCATTTTATTCAATCTTTGTAATCTGCGAGAGCAACCATAATTTTCTCTAATTTTTTCTCTAATTCTCTAGTGGTGCAACTATGATTATTTACAATGATGGAAAAAGCTAGTTTCTTATCGGATGCACTCGTAGCATAACCCGCATAACTCTTCACTCTAGTCATGGTTCCACTTTTTGCTTTCACATTTCCTTGTGCAGAGGTTCCTTTACAAAGATGACTCAATGTTCCCGTTTTTCCAGCTATTGGTAATGACTTTTCAAATGTAGAATTAGACTTCATCTTGTAAAGAATATCTGTAAAATGCTTAGCCGAAATAGCATTGTATCTTGATAAACCACAACCATCATTCATATAAAATCCAGTCATGTCTATTCCTTTTTTCTTCCAGTATTCAGTGGTGGAGGATGTTCCTGCATCAACACTTCCAGTTCCATATCTTTTTAAACCAATGGTATTAATTAAATGTTCGGCAAATAAATTCATGCTAACTAAATTCACCCAATAAACAATACTACTTACAGAGGGAGATGTAGTAGTATAGATATCCGTTCTCACTTCTTCTCTATATTTATTTTCTAATTTCAAATCACGCACGGTAGTAATTCCTCCACCACAAGAAACTCCCCATTTATAGAGGGAAGAATAAAATTCATAGGCCGTTAAATAAGCCGGATCAGGAATAGTTCCTTTTACTTCAAAATCAGTTTTTCCCTTAGGAATATTTCCTTTTACATAACGATTATTTTCATAAGGCGCACCAAAAATATAAGCATCATCGCCTGTTGAATTAGAAGATTCCACTTCATTGTAAAATTCCAAACCTGGAACATATGGATTCACACAAGAAATAGAAGTAGAATCTCCAGCTGTTGCACCCGACTCAAAATGCAAAACACAAACATTATCATAAATCGTCAATCCCGAAGGGCCAGCCCCATAATGGTTACCAATATCACCCCAACTCCAAGTAGAAGGAACCATATCCCAACTAAAAATTTCAGCATCTGCAATTACTCTTCCCGTAACCGAATCGATTCCTGCATTACGCAATGCAATAGCCCATTTATCCATGAATCCTTCATAATGTTCTGTAAAATATTTGGAACCTAAAGCAGGATCACCGCCACCTTTTACAAAAACATCTCCATGCAAAACACAATTACTATCAATTGCGCCAGAATATTGAATGGTGGTACTAAAAGTATAGCCTGCTCCCAAAACTTCAAGAGCAGTGGCCGTTGTTACCAATTTCATTGTAGAAGCAGGCACTAAACTTTGATAGGGATTGTAGGAAGCAATGACCGAATTATCCGAAGTATTCACCACATTAAATGAAATAGATGCGTTTTTCAAAGAAGCATCCGAATAAAAAGTTTTGATTGCTTTCTCTATGGAATTCAGCGTATCCGTTGAAGTTGTAACTGTGGTTTTTGTAGTTGCTGTTGTTTTCCCCGAACTTGTGGCGGTTTTTGTCGTAGAAGTTTTTGTTTCCGTTTTCGTTTGAGCAAATAAACCCACAGGAATTAAAAACAAAATGATGATAACTCGTAATAGCATGAACAAATATACATCAGTTTTACTTCTAATTTTAAAATCTGATAAATAATTCATGTGCGGAATTGCCGGTATATTTTCTAACCACATTATTTCTGAAAAACAAAAGTCGGTTATGTCGATGGCATTAAAAAAAATGCATCATCGTGGCCCTAATTTTTCATCCATTAAAGGAAATGAAAATGTACAATTGGGACACGCTCGTCTTTCCATTATTGATACATCTTCGGTAGCTAATCAACCTATGTTTACAGAAGATAAAAAATACGCTTTGATATTTAATGGGGAGATTTTCAATTTTAAATCACTTCGTGAAGAATTATTAAATTTGGGAATTCATTTCAAAACCCAATCTGATACAGAAGTTTTACTTCAATTACTTATCAAATTTGGAAAAAACAGCATTGTAAAATTAAACGGTTTCTTTGCTTTTGCATTTTATGATTTTGATCAGAAAGAAATTTGGATAGCCCGAGATCGCTATGGTGAAAAGCCACTAAAATATTTCTACGAAAATCAGACGCTCTATTTTGCATCTGATTTAAATGCATTGAAATGTTTTCATTCCAATCCTTCCCTTAATTTGGATGCTTTACAACTTTATTTTCAATACAATTATATTCCTGCTCCCTTTACTATTTATAATTCCATGCATAAATTAATGCCTGGAGAAATAATTATAGCGAATGATTCGGGAATGAAAATTGAAAAATATTATTCTCTAGGACATGAAGAAGAATTTACGGATGAATCAGAAATTAAAAAAACGCTTCAAGCTGAATTATACGATGCAGTAAAAATCAGAATGATTTCGGATGTTGCATTGGGTTCTTTTTTAAGTGGTGGAATTGACTCTACAATTATCACTGGAATTGCTAAAGATTTAGATTCTTCCTTGAATTCTTTTTCTATAGGATTTCCAGATGAAAAACATTTTGATGAAACTCCATTTGCCAAAATAGCCGCCAAACATTTAAAAACACATCATGAAGTTTTTGAAGTAACCAGTAAGAATTTGTTACAAAATATGGATGAGGTGATTGCTAAAATGGATGAACCGTTTGCCGATTCATCAGCATTGGCCGTATATGAACTTACCAAGCAAACCAAAGCTAAAATAACAGTGGCTCTTTCGGGTGATGGAGCAGATGAATTATTTGGTGGATATCATAAACATTTAGCCCATCAAAAGGCTGCAAAAAAAAATGTGACCAATTTACTTTTGAAAAACACTTCTGGTGTATGGCGTTTATTTAAAGGGTCTAGAAATAGCCAATCAGGAGATAAAATTCGCAAAGCAAAAAAATACTCATCAGCTTTGAAATTAAATCCTGTAGATCGATATATCCAATGGGCATCCGTTTTATCCATTTCAGAAAGAAGAAAATTATTCAATCAAACTATTCTTTCTGAAAATGCGAATGATAAAATGAATCTGTATTTTGATTCAATTACTCATGGAAATGATTTGAATCAAATATTACGAACAGATATAAAATTGGTTTTAGCCAATGATATGTTGGTTAAAACTGATCTGATGAGTATGGCGAATAGTCTGGAAGTTCGTCCTCCTTTTTTAGATCATCGCATCGTTGATTTATCCTTACGCATTCCAGAAAAATTGAAAATCAAAAATGGCTCGAAGAAAAATATCTTGAAAGAATCATTCTCTGCTTATTTACCTCAAGAATTGATGCATCGCCCCAAAAAAGGTTTTGAGGTTCCTCTTCATTCTTGGTTTAATTCCGATTTAAAATCTAAAATAAATTCAGACTGGCTTTCTGAAAAAAATAATTCGGTTAAAGAGATTTTTAATTACGACTATTTGAAACAAATAAAAAATAATGTTTTTTCTGAAAATCCTGGAGATAGTTCTGCAACTGTTTGGGCGATGATTGTTTTACAAGAATGGATGAAAAACAATAAAATGGAATTATGACCGAAGTTTTACGTATTCTCAATAGATTTAATTTAGGTGGTCCTACTTTCAATGTGGCCTATTTAACCAAATTTCTAGAACCCGAATATCACACTCATTTGGCAGGTGGAAGTATTGATGACACCGAAGGAAGTTCTCGTTTTATATTGGATGATTTAGGAATAAAACCAGTGATCATTTCTGAAATGAAAAGAGAAGTAAATTTTGCAGATGATATTCGATCTTATTACCAAATAAAAAAGCTGATCAAAGAAATCAATCCTAAAATTGTTCATACACATGCGTCAAAAGCAGGAGCATTAGGAAGAATGGCGGCACATAAAATGAAGGTTCCCATAATCATTCACACCTTCCACGGCCATGTTTTTCATTCTTATTTCGGCAAATTAAAAACAGACTTGGTAATAAAAACAGAACAGTTTTTGGCCAAAAGATCAACCGCAATTATAGCTATCAGTGAAAAACAAAAATTAGAATTATCTGAAGAATTTAAAATTTGTGAACCTGAAAAAATTCATGTTATCCCTTTAGGATTTGATTTAAATAAATTTAGAACAGATAAAGAAATTAAACGCAAAAAATTTAGAGAAAAATATAAAATTTCGGATGATAAAATCGTTATTTCTATTGTGGGTCGATTAGTTCCTGTTAAAAATCATCAGCTTTTTATTGATGCTATAATTGAAATTGAGAAAAGATTTCCAAACAAAGTAAAAGCAATGATTGTGGGTGATGGTGAATTAAGAAATGAATTAGAAAATAGTATTAAGGAAAAATGTAGCGCAATAAATATAGAACCGAACAATCTTTTTTGTTTTACCTCTTGGATAAGCGAAATTGATGAAGTAAATGCCGGATCAGATATAATTGCATTAACATCACTAAATGAAGGCACACCCGTGAGTCTCATTGAGGCCCAAGCCTCTGGCAAACCTATTGTGAGTACAAGAGTGGGTGGAATAGAAAATGTGGTAGAAGAAGGAAAAACAGCACTTTTATCCCCTTCAGGAAACAAAGAAGAACTCGTAAAAAACATTTCTATCTTATTGCAAAACAAACAAATGATGAATGAATTCGGAGCAAAGGGATGGGAATTAGTGGGCAAAAAATACCACTATGAAAGATTGGTTAGCGATATGAAAATCCTATATGATAAACTTCAAATTTCCTCTCATTAATCTAAAATACTAACTTTGTTAAAAAACACCCTATGAGGTATCTTATATTTTTACTATTTCTAACTGTTTTATTGGCACTTGAAGGTTGCTATATCAATGCTAACCTCATGTTGAAAACGGATAAAAATCATGTCTTTGATTCTATTCCCCAAAATACCCAAACAGAATATTTGATTAGCCCGAATGACAATATTCAATTTAAAGTTTTTTCAAACGATGGAACCCGAATAGTAGATATTTCTGTTGGATCGGATGCAAATGATGGGGGCGGAAATGTTGCCTCAACTAACGTAGGTTTTAACAACAGAACAAATTTAAATTTTCGAGTTGAACTAGATAGTTTTGTAAGACTACCTGTTTTGGATACAGTTAAAATTGCGGGATATACAATTCCTCAAGCTGAAAGTTTACTTGAAAAATTATATTCGGAATACTATGTTGAACCGTATGTGCAACTACAAGTAACTAATAAAAGAGTAATTGTTTTTCCAGGTAATGGAGCAAATGCAGCTGTAATTTATATTACCAATAACAATACAACTTTAATGGAAGCTTTGGCATTGGCAGGAGGAATTACAGAGAGAGGAAGAGCCAAAAGAATTAAAATTATTCGTAAAGGTGCGGATGGTAAACGGAAAATGTTTATGATAGATCTTTCAACTGCAAATGAAGGGTTACCCTACACCGACTTATTAGTTCAAGCCAATGATTATATTTATGTGGATCCTACTCCACAATATTCGAGAGAAGTGATTGCAGAACTCTCTCCAATAATTTCTGTTCTTACCAGTGCTATATTAATTTACACAGTAATTCAGCGATTATAACATGCCAGAATTTCAAGACCCACAACAGGCAGGAGGAAATAATAATGCTGATCGTTACCGCGAACGAATTACAAATTTCAGTAAGGAATTTGAATTGGGATTATTTATACGAATCGCAAAATCGAATATAATTTGGATCAGTTTAATTACTTTAGCTTGTTTACTTCTTTCCGTAATCTATATTAGATACACCCAACCTATTTTTCAATCCTCTTTAGTTCTTCAAATCGGAAAAGATGAAGGAGCGAAACAAATTTTAGGTATGGATTTTATTTCTGATGAAACCAACATAGATTCCAAAATTGAATTACTACGATCACCATTTATTTTTCGCCAAGCAATTAAAAAAATGCCTCTAAATACCTCTTATTTTTATGAAGGGAATTTGCTGGCTGAAGAACAATACATACATTCTTCTTATAAATTGAAAGATCTAGTTATTCTCGATTCCACCGTTTGTGATAACAGAATAGATATTGTTTTTACAGAAAAAGAATTTAATTTAAATTATACTCTTTCTGGCCAATCATTTCAGTTCGAAGGAAAACACAACTCTACAATCATTACTCCTCATTTCAAAGCCTATTTAGAAGTTTCAAATATTGAAGGAATATTTTTTACTCAAGCTGAAAACAAATTATATTTTATTTTAAACAATAAAATCACAATTGCCAATAAATTGTATGCTAGCCTACTCATTAAGTTAGTAAATGTAAATGCTCAAACTGTTGAAATTTCTTTTCAATATCCAAATCCATATTTAGCAAAAGACGTGGTTGAAGCAGTTGCTGAATCATACAATGAATTTGATTCCATTAAAAAAAGTGAAAGTGCATACAACATTCTGAACTATATTAATTCGCAAATCAAATTTGTTTCAGATAGTTTAAAAGATTCTGAAAGAAAACTAAGTGAATTTCACGAAACAAATAATATACAGGATTTTCAGGGGTTATCCACTAATATGTTAGAAAGAATAACGAAACAAGAAGAATTAATTACCGAAGAATTTATTAATCTCAATACATTAAACCAAATCGAAAAAGATCTTAATAAAAACATTCAAGAAAAGGATCTTAATGCTATTATGGCTATTATAATAAATTTTAATCAAGAAACAGGATTAGTTGATCTATTAAAAGAGCTAAGTACACAATTACAAGAAAGAAAATTATCACTTTACTCCAACACGGAAAAGAACAAAACAATTAAAGAAATTGATTATAGAATAAATAATCAAATTGAGGTAATTCGACTATCACTTTCAAATCTAAAAACTCAAACAAAGGAAAAATTAGATAAGTATTACAAGAAAAAAAGAGAGTATGATTCCATTTATTTTGATATACCTAAAAAGGAAATCATCAATGCACGATTACAACTACGAAAAAATATCAACGAAAAATTTTACACACTACTTGTGGAAAAAAGAACTGAATATTCAATTTCACAGGCGGGATATACTTCTACAAACCAAATATTATATCCTGCAGTATTAAATCTACAACCTGTTTCCCCAAATAAAAAATTAGTTTATTTTTCCTTTATTTTACTTGGAATAATTTTATCAGGTGGGTTAATTTTAGTTAAGTATCTTTTACATGATCAAATTTCTTCTTTAAATGAAATTATTAAACAATCACACGCGAGTATTGGTGTATTAGGAATAATACCAAAATTTAAAAGCAATATTCCAGTTTCTCAGTTAATTATTGACAAAAACCCTAAATCACTAATATCAGAAGCATTCCGAACCATTCGTACCAATCTCCAATTTATTGATAATTCACCTGGAGTAAAATTAATTGCTGTTACTTCAACTGTATCAGGAGAAGGAAAAACTTTTGTTGCCATCAATTTAGCTGGAATTATTTCTTTGTCAGGTAAAAAAGTAGTCATTCTCGATTTGGATATGCGTAAACCTAAAATCCATATTGGCTTTTCGTCTGATAATGATAAAGGAATGAGCACACTTTTGATTGGTCGTGATTCATTGGATGATTGCTTAAAAAATAGTTCTTTAGAAAACTTAAAATTTGTTACCGCTGGACCTATTCCACCCAATCCTTCTGAATTAATTTTGAATGGAAAAATTGATGCAATAATTGAAGAGTTAAAAACAAAATTTGATGTAATTATTTTTGACTTACCTCCTGTAGGATTAGTAACGGATGGTATTCCATTGATTCAACGCTGCGATTATCCCTTGTATATTTTTCGATCGAATTATTCGAAAAAGAATTTCGTTCAAAATGCCGATCGTTTAATTAATGAAAATAGAATTAACCGCCTTTCAGTTATTCTCAATGGTGTGGATACGCAAAAAGCATCTTACGGATATAATTATGGATACGGGTATGGATATGGTTATGGTTACGGATATTCTTATGGAGAAAATTATTATTCTGAAGAGGATAATGATAAAAAATCATTCTTTAACCGAATTTTCAGAAGAAGAAGTAAAAAATAAAAATGAATCAAAAAACCACATTAATTCAAGGATTAAGTATCATTCATCCATCCGTTTTTTGCGATGAGAGAGGATATTTTTTCGAATCGTTTAATAAAAATAAATTTGTTCAGCTTACTAGTTTTACTAAAGATTTCGTTCAAGACAATCAATCCATGTCCTCAATAAATGTTTTACGCGGATTACATTTTCAAATGCCTCCTTATGCTCAAGCTAAATTGGTTAGAGTGGTGCGTGGATCCGTATTAGATATTGCTGTTGATATTCGCAAAAACTCACCCACATTTGGTCAATATATTTCAATAGAATTAAATGACAAAAATAATCTTTCTTTATTTATACCTGAAGGATTTGCTCATGGATTTATTACATTAGAAGAAAACACACTTTTCATTTATAAATGCTCCGAATTTTACAATAAAGACAGCGAAAGAACTATCAGGTGGAATGACGAGGATTTAAAAATAAATTGGGGAAATTTAAACCCTTTAGTTTCTCCTAAAGATCAAGAAGGATTTTTATTTTCAAATTTTAATTCCCCCTTTTAACGTATGGAAAAAGAAGAATTATTTTGGATATTCTCTTTATTTTTTGTTAGCATTATCATTTTTTCGATAATGATAAATACCATATTATTACGCTTCGCTACAAATCTTGGAATACGCGATAAAGAAAATACTTTAATTCGTTGGAGCAGCTCTTCCAAACCTTCTTTAGGTGGAATTTCATTCTTCCTGGTGTTCTTTATTTCATTATCGGCCTACTCCATTTTTTTTGATTCTAGCCATGTGATGAGAAACATTTCAGGATTAGGATTAATTATGGTCTGCTTGATTGGATTTTTAATGGGATTAGCAGACGATGCCTATAACACAAAACCCATTTTAAAATTTTCTGCACAGGTATTTTGTGGCGTATTAATGATTTTAACAGATAATTATATTTGCATAACTCCATACGAATGGATGAATTATACGCTAACTATTTTATGGGTTACAGGATTAATGAACTCAATAAATATGTTGGATAACATGGATGCTATAACAACTGTAGTTTCAATTTTCATTATATTAATAATGCTCTGTGTTTTGGCAATCAACCATAATTATAATGGATTTGAATTTTTTGTTTTACTAGGCGTTGGTGGAGCATTAATTGGCTTTCTTTTTCATAATTGGCATCCTTCTAAAATGTTTATGGGAGATACTGGCTCACAATTTTTAGGCGTTTTTTTAGGTTGGTTTAGTATTAAATTGCTTTGGAATACTCCTGATTATTTTGGTAACCCTGTTCAATTAAAACAATTCTTTTGCGTATTAATTGCATTTGCCTTGCCGCTTATTGATACCGGTATTGTTAGTATAAATAGAATGAGAAGAGGCCAATCTCCATTTGTTGGCGGACGAGATCACACCACCCATCACCTAAGTTACATTGGATTAAGTGATAGCCAAATTGCAATGGTTTTTATTGGACTAAGCTCAATATCTCTATTAATAGTCATTGCAATATTGCGTTTTGTTGAAAACTGGGAAACCCTATATACCTTCCTTTGTGCAGGATATTTCGTAATTTTATTCGCTGCCTTTTTCTACCTCACACAGGTAAGCGGTAAAAAAGATGAAAAACCTAAAAATTAAACCGTTTCTTTTATTTGGATCGATTACATTGATTCTTGCTGTTACATTTTTTATTTTTTCATTTGCTGATGAAAATGATAAAAAAAATGCAGACAAAGAATATCAGCAACATATTTCTGAACATTATAAAGTTTATTCTCTACCTACTCCACATGACTTGGAATTTGCAGGTGAAAAAATCCCACTCGAAGACCTTGACATAAAGGAACGATTAGATAAAGAATTAGTGATAAACACCTATTATCATTCACAAACTTTCTTCGTTCTAAAAAAAGCCCATAGATGGTTTCCAATTATTGAACCCATTCTCAAAGAAGAAGGAATTCCTGACGATTTTAAATATTTAGCGGTTATAGAAAGCGCTCTCGATAATGCCGTTTCTCCTGCAGGAGCTTCTGGATTTTGGCAATTTATGAAAGCCACAGGATTAAGTTATGAATTAGAAATAAATGCTTTTGTTGATGAACGTTATAATATCGAAAAGTCAACCCGTGCCGCATGTAAATATTTAAAACAATCTTATTTATATTTTAATAATTGGACCTTATCGGCAGCATCTTATAATATGGGCGCAGGAGGAATTCAAAATACCCTAAAAGATCAAAAAGTGTCTAATTATTACGATTTATATCTCAATCAAGAAACGGCTCGATATGTTTTTAGAATTGCTGCTATGAAAGCCATTTTTGAATCACCAGAAAGTTATGGATTTAATATTCGACCAAAAGATTTTTACGAACCTTACGAAACAAATGCTATTGAAGTAGATACTACTATTGGAGATTTAACCAAATTCGCACAAGAAAAAGGATTCAACTTAAAAATAATTAAATTGCTTAATCCTTGGTTGCGCGACAAAAGTTTGCCTAATAAATCCAGAAAAAAATATATTATTTTGTTACCTAAATCCGATTCAAATATCGGTAAAATAAACCCGTAATTTTTCATGCATAATTCAGAAATAGACGATTCTTTAGAATATCTAGAAGTATTTGGAGCCAGAGTTCACAATCTTAAAAATATTGACCTGCGAATTCCAAGAAATAAATTAGTGGTTTTTACTGGGCTCAGTGGAAGTGGTAAATCTTCGTTAGCATTTGATACTATTTATGCGGAAGGTCAAAGAAGATACATTGAAACATTTTCGGCTTACGCTAGAAATTTTTTGGGTGGAATGGAACGACCAGATGTAGATAAAATAACTGGATTAAGTCCTGTTATATCTATCGAACAAAAAACGGTGGGTAGAAATCCAAGATCAACGGTTGGAACGATTACTGAAATCTATGATTTTCTTCGATTATTATTTGCACGTGCGGGAATTGCGTATAGCTATGTGACTGGCGAAAAAATGGTAAAATACAATGATGCGCAAATTCTAGATTTAATTTTAACTGATTTCATAGGTAAAAAAATAAATCTTTTAGCACCCGTTGTAAAAGGTAGAAAAGGTCATTACAGAGATTTATTCGAGCAAATAAAAAAACAAGGATTTTTAAGAGTGAGAGTAAATGGAAAAATCCGTGAACTCACAGAAAAAATTTCATTAGATAGATATAAAACACATGATGTAGAAATTATCATAGATCGATTAGACGTAAAAGAAGAAAATCGTCAACGCATTGCAGAATCCGTAAAATTAGCTATGAAATACGGGAAAGGTATTATCATGGTGATGGATCAAAAAGATGAAACCGTTCGTCATTTTAGTCGTTTTTTAATGTGTCCAACTTCCGGTGTTTCCTACAACGAACCTGCACCCAATTTATTTTCATTCAATTCTCCCTATGGAGCTTGCTCCAATTGCAATGGTTTAGGAGTAGTGGCAGAAGCCGATATAAAAAAAATAATTCCAGATAAAACAAAAAGTATTAAACAAGGTGGAATTGCTCCTCTTGGTGACTTTAAAGATAATCAACTCACTCGACAGATTGAAGGCTTGCTAGCCGTTTATAAATGCAAATTAACGACTCCAATTGAAGATATTCCTGACGCAGTAATTACAAAAATATTATACGGAACGGATGAAATAATAAAATTACAAAACGCTACTGGTATAAATGAATTCATTCGTGATTTTGAAGGAATAGTAAATTTTATTTTGCGTAATGCAGAAGACGAAACTTCTAAATCCATTCAACGATGGGCTACTGGTTTTATGAATAAAGTGGCTTGTAAAACCTGTAACGGTAGCCGACTAAAAAAAGAATCCCTCTACTTTAAAATTGATGAAAAAAATATTTTCGAATTATCTTCATATGATATTTCTGAATTGCAAATTTGGTTGGAGAATATTGAATTAAGATTAGATAAAAAACAATTACAAATTGCCAGTGAAGTTTTAAAAGAGATTCGTTCGCGACTTTCATTTCTTATGGATGTTGGGTTAGAATATTTGACACTAGATAGAAGCGCACGTTCACTTTCAGGCGGAGAAGCGCAACGTATTCGATTAGCGACTCAAATTGGAGCTGATTTAGTTGGAGTTCTTTATATTTTAGATGAACCAAGTATTGGTTTACATCAACGCGACAATTCTCGTCTAGTAAATTCTTTGAAAAAACTTCGTGATATTGGAAATTCGGTGATTGTGGTAGAGCACGACAAAGAAATGATTGAAGAAAGCGATTTTGTGGTAGATATTGGGCCTGGTGCAGGCATGAAAGGTGGAAGAATAATTACTGCTGCTACCCCACAAAAATTAATTCATCAAGAATCAGAAACTGCTGCTTATTTAACCGGAAGAAAAAAACTTCCTATCCCCAAAACAAGAAGAAAAGGATCAGGAGAAAAACTTGTTTTACATAAAGCATCGGGACATAATTTAAAAGATGTAACGATTGAAATTCCTTTGCAAAAACTAGTTTGTGTTACCGGAGTTTCTGGAAGTGGAAAATCTTCCATTATCAATGAAACACTCTACCCCATTTTAAATACTCATTTTTTTAATGGTGTTGCGAAACCACTTCCCTATTCAAAGTTGGATGGATTAAAACATATTGATAAAGTAATTGAAATAGATCAAACTCCTATTGGGAGAACACCAAGAAGTAACCCTGCCACTTTTTCTGGAATGTTTTCGGATATCCGCGAGCTATTTTCAATGTTGCCAGAAGCAAAAATAAGAGGATATAAACCTGGACGATTTTCGTTCAATGTTAAGGGAGGAAGATGTGAAACTTGTCAAGGCGCAGGAATGAAAACGATAGAAATGAATTTCTTGCCCGATGTATTAGTGCCTTGTGAAACATGCGGAGGAAAAAGATATAATAAAGAAACTTTAGAAGTTAGATTCAAAGGTAAATCTATCAGTGAAGTTTTAAATATGACCATCACGAACGCCTTAGATTTTTTCGAGGGAATTCCATCTATTCATATTCGATTAAAAACAATGGATTCTGTTGGATTAGGTTATCTTTCATTGGGACAATCCTCTACTACTCTATCTGGCGGAGAAGCACAACGATTAAAATTATCTACTGAATTATCAAAAAGAGAAACTGGAAATACGCTTTATATTTTGGATGAACCAACCACTGGATTACACTTTGAAGATATCCGATTATTGATGGAAGTATTAAATCGTTTAGTGGATAATGGAAACTCTGTTTTAGTTATTGAACACAATTTAGATATCATAAAAATGGCTGATTGGATTATTGATATGGGTCCAGAAGGTGGAAAAAATGGTGGCCAAATCATTGCAACAGGAACCCCCGAAGAAATCATTAAAAATAAAGAAAGTCACACCGCATTTTATTTAAGAAAAGAATTAACCTCCACCAAAAAAACCGTAAATAATGAGTGATGATCAAAAAATAAAAGACAAATTTTCACATAGAAACTGGAATGAAATAAAATCAGAAAATAGTTGGGCTATTTTTAAAATCATGGCCGAGTTTGTAGAAGGTTATGACCGAATGGCAAGAACAGGTCCTTGTGTGACTATTTTTGGTTCTGCTAGAACAAAACCAGAAAATAAATATTACCAAATTGCAGAATCTATTGCCGAACAATTGACCATTAAAGGCTATGGGGTGATCACTGGTGGCGGGCCTGGCATAATGGAAGCAGGAAATAAAGGTGCAAAAAAAGGTGGTGGTCCATCAGTAGGAATAAATATTGTTTTGCCATTTGAACAAACTTCAAATCCATATATCGATTATGATAAAATTATAACCTTCGATTATTTCTTTGTTAGAAAAGTAATGTTCATCAAATACTCACAAGGATTTATCGTTTTACCAGGAGGATTTGGAACTTTAGATGAACTTTTTGAAGCGATGACTTTGATTCAAACAAAAAAAATCGGACGCTTTCCAATTGTTTTAGTTGGGGTAGATTATTGGTCCGGCCTTATTGATTGGATAAAAAATACCATGCTTTTGAAAGAAAAAAACATTAGTGAAGAAGATTTAAATTTGTATCGATTAGTGGATACTGCCGAAGAAGCAGTGTTACACATTGATCAATTTTATAACAAATATTTACTCAAACCCAATTTCTAACATTTTACTGTTTGAAACAGTTAGTTTCTAGTAAACATTTACTAAAGCATTGAAGTATTTTTGCCATACATGAATTATGCATTTATCACATTCTTTTTATTTTTAAATTTAGTTGGTCATACAATGGTGAGACCAGATAGTCTTACTACAAATTGCAAACGAAATTTAATCATTCAATCTGATAAAATTCTTGTTACCATTCAAATCCAAAAACCAAACGCTTCAGGATTTGCTCGAATTTATGAAAAATTACCCGCAGGAGCAGAAGTAAGTAAAATCAATTGCGGAAATGCTGTTTTCAAAAATGAAAAATCAATGCTGAAAATTGTTTGGGATGAAATTCCAGACGTTTCATGGATAGAAATCTCCTACGAATTAAAATTAAAAAATATCGTTCCCGATACCACATTAGCCATCACAGGAACATTTTCGGCAGAATTTCTTCCGGCTGAAAACGAACAAATTTCTATTTTACCAGGAACAAAAGAATACTCCAAGAAGGAACCAGAATTGGTAGTTAAAACCGAAAATAAAATCATAGAAAAAAAGGAAATAATTACGGATAAAAAAGAAATGATAAGTAATACCAACCAACCAATATCCAAAGATGATGGGTTATATATTTGCATTCAAGTAGCAGCCGTTGGTAAAAAAATCCGATCAGATTACCTCAAAAAACAGTTCGGATATGATGGTGAATTTGAATCGCATTTCGAAGAAAATATTTACCGTATAACTGTAGGCAAATTCTTGTCAAAAGCTGAAGCAGAGGAAGTTTTAGACGAATATAAGTCAAAATATTTCAAAAAATGTTTCCTTTCCGCTTATAAAAACGGACGTAAAATTCCTATTTATGAGGCAGAAAAATTATTAAATTGATTATTTTTGTAAATTGGAGTCTTTATAATGAAAAGAATGAATTGGACAAAAACATATTTTACGCTTATACTGTCAGTTGGCAGTATGGTTAATATATATGCTCAAGGTTCTGATTCAACTAAAAACATCACCTCCGAAAAGTCAGAAAAAAAATCATCCAAAGAAACTCCATTAGAATTTATTTTTCGTCCAATCTTAGGTTTAGGAGTTGGGATGTTTACTTACATTGGTGATGTAGCGAACAATAATAAAAATGCTCATCCTACGGTGAGTCGTATTGGTTATGACCTTCGTTTATCAAATCCCTTAAATGATTTTTTTGATCTTAATTTTTATGTGATTTATGGTCAACTTTCTGCCAATGAAAGGTCATTAACAAATGTGGAAAGAAATCTTAATTTTCAATCAGAAATTAGAATTGGTGGAATAAGCGTTTC
>CAMBFX010000073.1 GCA_945865695.1 Chryseobacterium gleum
AAACTTTGATTTATAAAATCATTTTTGTCCCCATCTGATTTATTCTTAACTTCCCTAATAATTTTATAAAGTTGTCACACTAGTTCAAACAAGCGAAGTTTTCAAAAGAATTGTTCAAAATTATTTTCGACCAATGCTGTAGAACGAACCGCCTTGTTCTCAAGCCCTATTTAATTATCGACAATTCACTTTTTACTCAATTTGTATCGTAATTTCAAGCAAAACAAATTCATGATGCTTCCTGATTTTTTACCCCGTAAATACTGGCGATTCGACAACTACTATAATAGTTCCGATGCAATTACACTTTTAAAACTCGACTTGAAAAATGAAGACTATTATTCCTTGATTATTGAAAGCACAAAAGGGAGAGGTGTTTCACATTTACTCAATGCTATTGGAAATCATTATTTGGATCTACATAAAAAAGTGATTTACATTTCATCACAATGGCTTTTGAAATTAATAGAATTAAATTATAAATTTAATGGAGTGGAATCTGTTTATCAATGGATAGATAATTTTGACGTCATTATTATCGACAATATGGAATTCTTGTATCGTAGGTTTACTAAAGTTGCTTTAGAACTAAAAGACAAAATAAAATCTTTGTATCAGTCTCAAAAGGTTTTCATAGCTGGCGTAACTTCACATCTCGATTTTACTAAACAAAATAAATATAGTTCTCTTAAACATCACTCGAGAATTTTTCTCAAAGAAATGAGTATTCGTGATTTGTTCATGGCTTTAAAAAGTCATACAACCTTAGAAGATCATATTCCCGATAAAGTTTTATATGCCATTTCTCATTATAACGGTCCGTTTCAAAATCATTTGAATGCTTTAATTTCTGTTCGATTCAAATTCGAAACTTCAAAAATAAATTGGGAGGTAATGTCAGTGAATGAAATTGATTTGTTTTTAGGATTAAAAAAATATTTTCCGAAGCAACAATTGAGAAAAGGATTAATGAATGAGTTGTTTGAGGTTGCAGGAACAGGTGTTGCAGTTTTGAAGTAATTAATTTTATGTAATTGGCTCCAGTAATTTACATTAAAAAAAAATAGAAAAAATCAAACAAAAATCACTCAAACAATGGAAGGAAAGCTATGAAAAAATGAACCGCGAAGCGCTCAATCAAACTATTAAAAAATATAAAATGATTAAAAAACTACAGAAAAATTTTAAAAAATAACTTAGTTTTTAATTAACAGAAAACACTCTCTAAGCAAAAGCCCAAATTAGTTTGAAGACGTACAAATGATACAAAATACAGCAAGAATATTTTTCCTTAAAAAAAGTTTTTACTTCATTCTATAAAAAATGAATACCAAAAGAAAAACGTTAACCGTTGAAAAGATTAAAAGTAAAAAGAGATTAGAATTTTATAATTCTAAATTCCGTTCTGCGATTTTCTTGGTGTTCAGCTTCGGTACATTTTGATGTCACCGCGCCTTCACACTCACAACCATTTTTCAATTTGGTTTCTCCATATCCTACACCACTAATACGATCAGGTGAAGTAATTTTCTTTTTGATATAATCGGCGGAAGCAACCGCGCGCTTACTAGACAGCGTCATATTACTGGCCGCACTTGAACGACAATCCGTATGCGAACCCAATTCTACAACCATATCAGGATATTTGTTCATTACTTCAACTATTTTATCAAGCTCAACCGCGGCGTCTTTACGTATGGTGGACTTACCTAGATCGAAAAAAATAGGTTTGATATCAATCATCTCGGCAAGGTCGCCTCCCACTTTTATTTTTGTGATGGAAATATCAATGTATTTGTGAACATCAATCGTTAGTTCATCAGCAAGCAAAAATGTGAGGGGTTGCTTCTTTTCAATTACACCTTGCCCTTTTAATAAAATTTCCGTTTGAAGCGTCTGACCCTTTTTCCAATCGGTTAAAGGCAATAAAACGTACCCCTTTTCATCGGTAACTAATTGATGTTTGATTCCATTTAATTCGAAAAGGATGGAGATATCTTTAACAGGTGTGTTGCTTTCCTTATCCATCACAATAAAATTCAATTGATAAGTATCTGGTTTGCGCATTTTCACTTCTGTAACTTCCGTGTTTTTCGGAATGTCCATTTGCACTTCCGAGTAATCTGGTTTAGTGGCGGTGATGCGAACCGTTTTTTGAGTATTTGGAAAAAGAACTTCACCATTTGCATTCGATTGGGCAGTAAAGCATGGCTCATCTTCTGGACAAATTTTTACCGTTACATTGGATAATTTCTCTCCTTTATCATCCAATAGAATGAGTTTATTAATTTGTTTTTTATAGATTTCAGTTGGCGAAACAAAAGAATAATTATCATCATCACCTAAGCCGCCGGTTCTGTTGGAGGAGAAAAAACCGTTTTTTAAATCCTCCGTAACAAAAAATGCAAAATCGTCAGAAGGTGTGTTCAAGGGAGCAAGTAAATTTAGCGGAGGAAAATTTTTGATAGATAAATCAACTAAGAAATTATCTAAACCTCCATATCCCGGTAAACCATCAGAAGCAAAAAACAATAAGCCTGAGGAGTGCGTAAAGGGGAACATTTCATTTCGTTCTGTATTTACCGCTTTGAGATTAATTGGATTCGACCAACTGTCATTTTGTTTAACACAAAAATAAATATCTGTACCACCTACGCCACCCGGACGATCCGAAGTAAAAAAAAGTGTATCACCCGAAGAGGTTATTGAACCATGACCGGATGAATAGCCTTCTATATTATGCACAAAAGGGGTTAAGGCACCCCATTTATCATCTTTCTTTTCTGAGAAGTATAGTTGAACCGTATTTTTTTGCGCGGTATTATTATTTTCGTTTCTTGAGACAATCATCGTTTTTTTATCGGGAGAAAAAGCAATCGGGCCGTCATGCAACTTCTTGTTTATTCCCAACTCATCCAGAAAAAGAACATCCACCGAATTTCCATTCGAAGGATTTACTGTTTTAATGTCCAAATACGGTTGGTTATTTCCCGACCATGTGCGTTTAACCGGATCTATTCTGCGCGAAGAGCTAACAAAGAAAAGCGTGTTATCAAATAAGAATGGAGAGAAATCCTGTTTTTCAGAATTGGATGAATGGTTTGTTACATTAACCTCTCTTGTTTTACTCCATAACTCAAGAATGGAAACAACAGAGAAATTAGAGGTAATGGAAGATGCCGGCATTTGTTTAAAATAAACTTCCAATTCTTTTTTGGCTGCATCATATTTATTGTTGAACATCAAAATACGTGCATATTCAAGATGATCTTCAGCAGTTGCTCCCGATTGAGTAGCTATTTGACTCCATGTTTCTTCTGCGTCATTTGTCTTTCCAATGCGAAAACGTGAAACAGCCAAGCCACGCATCACCGTTAAATCGGGTGTTTTCACCAGCGAAAAATACTTTTCTGCTTTTACGTAATCATATTTTGAAAAGTATTCATTACCGATACTTGCGTTTTTATCCTGAGCTAATAGAGAAAACGTAAATAGTAAAAAGCTGAATGAAGAAATTAATAAGTTTTTCATGCGATTAAAAATATCTTGGAGAAACAATTGGATTAGTTGATTTGTAATTGAAATCATAACGCAAGAAAATTTCATGTGAACCTGCATTATATCGACCGGTTGTGTTTAAAAACGAAAAATCAAATGAGTAACCGACATTAAACTGTTCCGTAATTTGCATACCCAATATAACACCTAAGGCATCACCTAGACGGTAATTTAAACCCGCACTAATTTTTTCTGAAAAAACGAGTGAGCTCATTAAATCAAATTGAATCGGCGCTCCTTCAACCACTCTTAAGGAAAGAGCGGGGCGAAGGTCAATCGTTGGTGAAATTGCGAATTGGTGACCTGTAACCAGGTGGTAATGCCTGCGGAAAGTATATACCATGATACCGCCGGATGTAGCATTATTTTCTAACTTATTTTCCAACATTCTGGGAACAGATAAGCCTAAGAAAAAATTTCGCGATTTAAAAAGCATACCAAAACCTGCATTTGGAATAAACTTTGAATTTACAGCGCTAGAAAATGCATTATCACTAAGCTGCTCCGTCTCGAGGTCCATAAGATTAGCCGCATATTTTTCGCCGGAAAACTTTAATCCAAAACGCAGCTTACTAACGGATGAAAGTTTTATTTCATACGAAAAATCAAGCGCAAGATAGTTTTGTCTGCTAGGCCCAATTTGCTCATTTAAAAAAACTATTCCAGTTCCAAAATTAGGACTAAAAATAGGCGTGTGCAGAGTAAAAAAATGTGTCATGGGCGCTCCATTAAAACCAAGCCATTGCAAACGACTAAGTATGGAGGCCGACATATAATCTCTGCTGCCGGAATAAGCCGGATTAACGACATTCTGTGCATAGGCAAAATGCGTAAACATGGGATCTTGTTGTGCAAATACAAACTGTGTATTTACTGAAATGAATAGTAAGAAAATAATTTTTTTCATAATCACTTATTTTGAAATGTATATGTAGCCTGTAAATACTTTACCTGTTTCATCATTGGTATTCAAAATGTAGAAGTACGTTCCCTCCGGAAGCTTTTCGCCAATAGATCTTCCGAAAGCATTCGTTCCATCCCAATTGTTTTCGTATGGTGCGGAACTGAAAACCTTACTACCCCAGCGGTTCATTATCACCAAATCGTGGTTGGGATATTGAGACAATCCTCTGATCACAAATTTATCATTCACGTTATCGTTATTAGGTGAAAACCCTTCTGGAATGAAAAACTCTGCACAACCTGCCAACTGACTATTCGGATCACATGGGTCATTCGGATCACTTGTTCCGGATGGCACCAAAGAAGTAGAAGGATCATCCACATTGTTCACCTCTTCATTATCCGTTAATCCATCATCATCTGTATCCGGATCTAATGGATCGGTGCCTGCTGTCTGCTCCTCGCCATTGGTTAGTCCATCTCCATCACAATCGTTAGTTGGAATCGCAAATGGATTCGGATCACATGGATCAGTTGCATCGCTCGTGCCTGTTGGTGTGGCTGTGGTGGAAGGATCATTCACATTGTTCACCTCTTCATTGTCGGTTAATCCATCATTTTCTGAATCTGGATCTAATGGATCAGTGCCGGCTGTCTGCTCTTCTCCATTGGTTAATCCATCTCCATCACAATCGTTAGTTGAAATTGCAAATGGATTCGGATCACATGGGTCGGTTGCATCGCTCGTACCTGTTGGTGTAGCGGTCGTAGAAGGATCGTTGACATTGTTTACCTCTTCATTATCTGTTAATCCATCATTATCTGTATCCGGATCTAATGGATCAGTGCCTGCTGTCTGCTCTTCTCCATTGGTTAATCCATCACCATCACAATCGTTGGTTGGAATTGCAAATGGATTTGGATCACATGGGTCGGTTGCATCGCTCGTGCCTGTTGGTGTAGCTGTGGTGGAAGGATCGTTGACATTGTTTACTTCTTCATTATCTGTTAATCCATCATTATCTGAATCTGGATCTAATGGATCAGTGCCGGCTGTCTGCTCTTCTCCATTGGTTAATCCATCATTGTCTGAATCGCAGGAAGGTAAAGTAGTATTGATTATTGTAATTATTTCTAAACGAGTGGTACTTTCACACCCACCGATAGTTTGAGATACCCAATACGAATTACCTGAAATGAAAACTGTATTCAATGGTAAAACATTACCTCCCGTAGGAGCATCGTAGAAAATAAGATTTTGTCCAACTAAAACTAAGTCCCCTAAAGTAAGCGCAGAACAAAATGATTGCGGACTATTTCCAGTTGGTGGAGTTGTTCCAGCTAAATTTACTACTACTTCAAAACGATTTACGCTTTCACAACCCGAAATAGTTTGTGAAGCATAATAAGAATTACCATTAACTAGAATAATATTTGTTGCAAGAGGACTACCACCAGTGGAAGAAGAAAACCATTGTATTCCTGATCCAACTGCGGCTAAGTCTGCAACGGTAGCGCCGGGACAGAACCCTTGTGTTGAATTGCCTGTTGGTGCTGCAGGAATATTAATAGTTACAGTAACTTGAAAACGTGTAGCAGATTCACATCCTGAAATAGTTTGTGAAGCAAAATAAGACGTTCCATTCGTAAGAGCTGTTGTCGATACAAGCGGACTTCCTCCCGTAGAAGCTGCATACCATTGAATATTGCTTCCTGTTGCCGTTAAGTTAACAACTGTTGCACTATTACAAAAAGTTTGTGCGGCTGATCCCGTTGGTGCTGCAGGTGTACTAATAGTTACCGTAACTTGAAAACGTGTAGCAGATTCACAACCCGAAATAGTTTGTGAAGCAAAATAAGAAGTTCCATTCGTAAGTGAAGTTGTCGATACAAGCGGACTTCCTCCAGTAGAAGCTGCATACCATTGAATATTGCTTCCTATTGCCGTTAGGTTAGCAACTGTTGCGCTATTGCAAAAAGTTTGTGCGGCTGATCCCGTTGGCGCTGCAGGTGTACTAATAGTTACCGTAACTTGAAAACGTGTAGCAGATTCACATCCTGAAATAGTTTGTGAAGCAAAATAAGACGTTCCATTCGTAAGTGATGTTGTCGATACAAGTGGGCTTCCTCCCGTAGAGGCTGCATACCATTGAATATTGCTTCCTGTTGCCGTTAGGTTAGCAACTGTTGCACTATTGCAAAAAGTTTGTGCGGCTGATCCCGTTGGCGCTGCAGGTGTACTAATAGTTACCGTAACTTGAAAACGTGTAGCAGATTCACAACCCGAAATAGTTTGTGAAGCAAAATAAGAAGTTCCATTCGTAAGTGCTGTTGTCGATACAAGCGGACTTCCTCCAGTAGAAGCTGCATACCACTGAATATTGCTTCCTGTTGCCGTTAAGTTAGCAACTGTTGCACTATTACAAAAAGTTTGTGCGGCTGATCCCGTTGGCGCTGCAGGTGTACTAATAGTTACCGTAACTTGAAAACGTGTAGCAGATTCACATCCTGAAATAGTTTGTGAAGCAAAATAAGAAGTTCCATTCGTAAGTGAAGTTGTCGATACAAGTGGGCTTCCTCCCGTAGAAGCTGCATACCATTGAATATTGCTTCCTGTTGCCGTTAAGTTAGCAACTGTTGCACTATTACAAAAAGTTTGTGCGGCTGATCCCGTTGGCGCTGCAGGAGAAGCAATTGTTACCGGAAGTGTAGAGTTAAAAGTGTTCGAACAAGCAAAAATGGCCCAAAGACTCATTACTTTTACAGTGATAGTTCCAGAGGAAGAAATAGTAGCAGAATTAAGTGTGATAGCTGATCCGGTACCTAAAAGAGAAACACCTGTATTTACATTATTAAATTGCAATTGATAAATAAATCCTACTTCTGAAGAAGCAATTACGACTGAAACGGTTTGAGGAACGCAATTGGTGACAGAAGTTGGGGTAAATGAAAACGTTGTGTTGGCCACATAACAACCCACTGTAACCAGCGCAGAATTTGGACTTGCACAATTTGCTGAAGGTGCTTGTGAAGTAGCATAAACTTGACCTCCATAATATAATTCAGTTGCTCCCACCGTAATACTCCAAACACCACCGGCAGCAACGGTAGTTCCTATTAAGTAAGAATCAATGTAAACACTTACGGTGTTTCCGGTTGTTGCTGTTCCCGAAATGGTTGTCCCATATTGTAAAAGTCCACCATTAACGGATAACAGTGCATCTGCACTACCGGTAGAAGTTACTACGCTATTTGAATTGGGGCTTACTGCTTCGCTGGTTGCCTGACAGGTAGCAAAAATAGTAGAGCCAGGTGCAATGTTTAAACCGGTTAGTGACCAAGAACCACTCGTTACTGTGGTTGTTCCAACACTAACACTATTAACAAAAACTGTAATAATACTTCCCGTACTTTCTACACTTGTTCCAGTCACATTTGTCACATTACCCGGTTGGCAATAAGAACCTGTAATAACAGGCGCAACAGATTGAGCGATTACAGTAGATGTTGTACTTGGAAGAGAAATACAAGTAGTTGCAGAAAAAGCCTGAACAAAAAGCTGATCACCACCTGAGAGTGAAAGCCCCGTGAATGTATAGACGCCCGAAGCATTCGCTGTAACACCACCTTGATAAATATTATTGATATACAGAACAACAAATGCAGAGGCAGTGGTTGTTCCTGAAATAGTAGTAGTAGCGATTGAAATAGGTGAAGTGGTGATGGTAGGTGTAGCTTGTGTGGTTGAAAGACCTACGCAAATCCAATACGGCTGAGACTCGCACTGACTAGGTGCTGTTTGCGTAATGCGGTACATTCCATCTAAAATGCAGGGACCCCCGCCAGCAGTACAACTCGTTGAGGCGCCTCCTGTCAAGCATCGCCACAACCAATTATCTGTTGTAGGATTTAATCCGCTCGGGAAAGTTGAAACCTTAATTTTGTTGGGTGCTGCGGTAAAAAGAGTTCCGCTATTTGGAGTTGTTGGTACCGTTGCAATGCCAGCGTAAACTTTAATTTCTGCTCCTGCCACGCCTAATCCCTGAAAAGCCTTGCCTGCATTGCAAGCAGTGGCCGAAGTGATCGCTGCCGTACATTGCACATTCACAACAGTTGGATCACAAGTAGCCAATGAAACTGTTTCACCGGTTGCCTGAGCAGTTGCTGTAACGGTTTGTCCAGAACTAAGCGGAGTTGCAAATGTGAAGGACCAGATACCGCCGGCAAGTACGGTGGTAGTTCCCGCAGAAACATTATTTAGAAAAACAGTTATTACTGTTCCTATTGCCTCGGTGGAGGTGCCAGAAATAGTAGTTGCGTTATTTGCAATAGGTGAATTAATAAATGGGCAATCCGAACGGTCAGACCCAGCAGAAAGACCAGCCCCTGATGGAGGATAGTTATCAATTATTTCCTGAAAACAAGCCGCTAAACTTCCACAAGCAGCATCATCAATTCCGGCAATATCAGACAACGCGTTGTTACCAATTGCAGGCTGAGGATTCATAGTTGTTACGATAGCCAGTCGTATAGGCGTAGAAGGTGTTATAGGAAGCACACTAAAAGGAACGTAAAAATCATAGAAATAATCCGGGTCTAAACAGTTTTCAGTAAGTGCAAGTGACTTTTGGTAATGACTATGTCCGGGAAAAGAAGCGCCCGGAATTAAAGTAGGAGCTACACCATCTACATTGTAAACAAATACACCAAAATTCGATTGAAATGAAATTTCTAATTCAAAGCCAGGATTATCAGCTGTAGCATTGGGGTCGGCAGAAGTACCTGTATAGCCAAATAAGAGGTCTGTATCAATTAAAATACTGTAGCCTTTAGAATTTGGAGCAGCCCCTCCCATACGCAAACGAAAGAGCCAATTATTGGATCCATCAATAAAAGACATTGCCGGATCTTCATCACCTTCATCCACAAAATCGGTAAAACCGCAATTGGGGCCAGGACCAAGGTCGGAAGTTGGTTCAACGGAAGGAAAAGAAAGAGAAGAAAATAGAATCTCACTTTCGGTTTGATCATCGCTGACAAAACCGGTTGCAGATGAACTTACAAAACCATTGCCATCGGGATCCAGCACGGCATTGCCAGGTGCTGTTGCTGGTTCGATAATCATTCCTTTTGTTTGAGCTTTTGCATTGAAAGTCAAGGAGACTAAAACTAATGCTGCAAATATTTTATTTTTCATTCTCTGTTTTTTGATGAAATAGTGCTCTAATATATATAAAAAAAAATAAATGGATTTAACATCTAAAAAGTCCATTCAGAATTTTAAAAAACCAATTGATAGTGAAGGCTTTTATAAAAAACTTGTTGACTTCCAAGCTAATTATTTTTATCGAAATTATTATCTATGAATCAGTTTAAATGAAGCTGATTAATGATTAAAAAGTAAACAAGTATTCAAACATTTTTTATAGCTCTAAAGTTAAGGTGGATAGGTTTGCAAAATTTAATAAAAATGAAACAACGTTTTTTAATAACACCTTTTATGGTGCTGGTAATTTTTGAAACACCAATGTTATCCAGCTAGGTAATTGATTCAGAAAAAAGCTACACTAGTGCCAAACAATTGAAAAAAGTTACGTTTGCAAGCGTAGGGTTCGATCAAGCAAGCGGTAATTACACGTTTTACTGTATCACAAAAGCGAATAAAAAAATGGCTAAATGAAATTTATTAAATTGGTTTTTCGTAATGATAACGGTGTTCGAAGATGAAACCTTCGGTAGTTTTTACGTTATACGTGCTAGTTTTCAGTATTAGAATACGAAAGAGGTGGTTAGATTAAATCGGTTGATTGTTCGGTGCAATAGAAGTTTTTTCTTAAGTATAAAATTCAAAACGTCATCTTCTTTTTGCCGATAACCGTTGAACTAAAACACATTCAGCAGTTTTTCTATCCGCAATAATTAGTTTAAATTTTGTTCTTAGAAGTATGTTCAACCTAAAACAAACATTTTACCATTTCTGATGCTTTTATTACTAAATTGCGTAATAAATATTAAAAAGTTATTCATAATTATTAAAACCGTAAAACACTTAAAAGAAAATAAAATGACAAAAAAAATCTTCATTATTTTGTTTGCGTTGATAACATTGATAAACGTTGGTTGTGTTCAAGAGAAAATTGAATCGAAAGACTCATCAAAAGTAAAACCTGAGATATTTAATGGTTTAAAAAAGGCGGAAGAAGGCGACCTCGACCCCACACTGCCAATGATGTTAAATCCATCAGAAACGCCAATGTACAAAGAGGACTATAGTTTGATAGAAGAGAGTGAATTTATGTCACTAATGATGTCAGGAGATTATATTCCGGAGCCTTATATTGACCGCAATAAAGTGGTAAGAGTTTTTGTATTACGAAAAGCCACTGAATTAGAGAAAAAACAGATGAAGAAGATGGAAAATCAAATGGCAAACCCAAGTAATTTAGTTGGAAAAAAAGCATTTGATTTTAATGTTACGGATATTTTCGGAAATAAATATTCTCTAAAAGAACTTTCAGAAAAAGTAATTGTAATGAATTTTTGGTTTGTTGAATGCAAGCCCTGTGTTGCAGAAATACCTGAATTAAATAAATTGGTTGAAAAATACAGCAGAAAAGATGTGGTTTTTATAGGCTTTGCGACCAATGATAAACAGGGAGTTGAGAATTTCTTAAAAAAACAAAAATTCAATTACCATATTATTCCTTCTTCAAAGAGTCTAGCAGACCTATACGAAGTGATTTCTTTCCCAACACACATCATTATTAATAAAAATTCAACTATTTCTTACAACGTTATTGGGCTCACCCCCACAACTATTGAGGATTTAGACAGAACTATAGAGTCATTGTTGAAATAATTATATCTAACCTCCATCATCTACAAGAAATTAGCAGTTCAATAGTTAAATAAAACTCGGTGTATCGCAGAATTGGGGGATTCAGTTCTGTCACAAAGTTTTCGTGAGTGAAATAGCCAACTTCTTTTATTTTCATTGTGTTAAGATCAAATTAAAATACGACAACCAATGATTATAAGACACGAGAACCGAAAAAAATATTTTTCAAGAATTCTTGTGCACTGTTTGAAAAATTTTTATTATTGAAAAAAAAGTGGAGACCAAAGACCACTCAAAAAAATAGGGCGACACCGAAAAGCCAAATGAGTAGGAAAATTAAAAAAACAAAAAATGGAACACTTACCAATTGCCAGCGACAATTACGTTGCATTCACTTTCTTCATCGGAACGATGGCTATGATGGCCGCCTCTGTCTTCTTCTTTTTTGAACTAAGCAACACATCTAAAAAATGGAGAACTTCGGTACTTGTATCGGGATTAATAACCTTTATTGCAGCAGTGCATTACTACTACATGAGGGGTTACAATCTTGCAACAGGAGAATCTCCGACTTTTTTCCGCTATGTTGATTGGATTCTTACTGTGCCTCTTATGTGTGTAGAATTCTATCTCATTACCAAAAAAGCTGGAGCAAAAATTTCTTTATTATGGAAATTGATTTTTGCCTCACTGGTTATGCTTATCACAGGTTATCTTGGAGAAACAATCGACCGTGAAAATAGTGTTATTTGGGGAGTTATTTCGGGAGCTGCCTATTTCTACATTGCTTATTTAATTTGGTTTGGTGAAGTTGCAAAATTATCTCAAACAGCAGGCCCGCAGGTTGCCAAAGCAACAAGAGTTTTAGCATGGTTCGTATTGGTTGGCTGGGCGATTTATCCATTGGGATATGTTTTAGGCACACCAGGAGGATTATTCGGAATTCAGTTAGTTTCTGACCCTATTGCTGCAGCTCACTATATGGATATTGTCTACAACATTGCAGATGCAATTAATAAAATTGGATTTGGTTTGGTAATTTACGCACTTTCAAGATCAGAGGATTAATTAACCATCCCATAACAGCACTCAAAAGAAATTGGCGGCATTCTACTTCGAATAAATATTTGTGGGTAAAGAAAAATCTTTCTCCGCAAAACCATTTCGGTTAAAAGCCGCCAACTTCTTTTAGATTCATTCTTTGTTGATGCATGATTGGACGATATTTCTGAATACAGGAAATTAAAGTCAACTTAAAGAACCAATTGCAAAATAAGTTAACAGATATTTATCATCCTTCATTTATTCTGATACCTGCAATACTACTTTTTTTGTTTATGTTTTCTGCTCAACATTTTCATTTCAAGATAAAAAGCCATTTATCAAACACTTGCCCTCTATAATTTTATTGATATTAGTTTCCTTCATTGCATTCGTTTCAATGGAGATAACTTAAACACGAATTATTTATCACCTTCCTGTGTTTTATTTTCAAGCTTCTCATACAGGTGATATTTTATTTCTTATTTTTTGATGCGTTGCTAACTATCCAAAATGATTTATTCAGGACATTGAATTAACCATTTCCTAACTATGATTAGTTAATGATTATTTAGTTTATTACCTTCGACGACGTTTTGCAAAAACCAAACCACCAGTACTTATGAAGAAACACTTACTAATTGCATTTTTGGGATTAGGATTTTTTAATCTGTATGCTCAAAATCCTTTATCCAACGACACTGATCCAGAATCAGGCGTAATTTACCCCGACTACATGAGAATTTCTCGCCCATTAAGTGAAATTTGGGCAGAAGAACAGGTGGATGAAAATGCTTTGACCGATTATGAAAAATCAAAAATGGAAGCTCCTGATAAAAAAACTGGAAAAAGAGAACCACAGAAATTTCCTTTAACTGTTGAAATAGACGGTAAGGAATTCGGTAATGATGAAAACTATATTCAAAAAGAAGAGGGTACTAGACCCAGTGAAGGAACTAGAGCCAATTTTGCCGGAATTGGAGGCGGTGGAGCTTTCCCCTATGATCCTTCGGGAGCAGCTGGTCCCAATCATTATGTTCAAGCGGTTAATGCTACTACCTACAAAATTTTCAATAAAACAACTGGTGCAAATTTAGGTACAGGTTCTGTTGGAAGTTTATGGAGTCCAGCTACAGGAAATCTGGGTGATCCTATTGTTATGTATGATCGATTTGCTGACCGATGGTTTATCAGTCAATTTGGTGAGAATACGGCTGGAACTATCTTTTATATTTATATCGCTGTTTCAACAACCGCCAACCCTACTGGAAGTTATTATACTTACACCTATACTTCACCTCAATTTCCAGATTATTTAAAATTCTCTATTTGGCGAGATGGATATTATATGACATCTAACCAAGCTCAAAAAGTTTTTGCATTTGAAAGATCAGTAATGTTAACTGGTGGAACAGCTAGATCTGTTTACAAAACATTTGCACCGCCCCAAGGTTCAGGGTTTTTCGTTCCAATGCCTGGTGATGCGGATGGAACTTCTTTGCCTACTACAGGAGGGTGTCCAATTTTCTCGTATGAAGATAATGGATGGGGAGGAACTTTTGCGGATCAAATAAATATTTATGAAGCTAATGTTACCTGGGGAACAACTCCAGCGTTGCTTATACCTGTAGCGGGTGGCTCACCACTAAACACAGTTGCTTTTGATGCTTCTTATAATGCTTCTTGGAACGATATTACTCAACCAGGAACTACACAAAAATTAGATGGTATTGGTGGAATTTTACAATATCGCGCGCAATGGAGAAAATGGCCAACCTACAATTCAGTTGTTTTAAATTGGCCTGTTAAAATAAGTGCCACAGAAAGAGGAATTATGTGGGCGGAATTACGCCAAACGGGAACAACTTGGTCTATTTTTCAACAAGGAATTTATGATCCAGATGCGTATTCAAGATGGGTAGGAAGTATTGCCATGGATGACCAGGGTAATATAGCTCTTTGTTATGCAAAATCAGGAACAACACCAACCAATGTTTATCCTTCGTTAGCTTATACAGGAAGACTTGCTACTGATCCTGCAGGAACCATGACTTTTGCAGAAACGGTTGCTATTGCCGGAACAGGTTACCAAACGGGTGCCAATCGTTTCGGAGATTATGCTCAAACTACTTTAGATCCGGATGGATCGACTTTTTGGCATACGGCTCAATACAATGGTGGAGCGAGCGGCCAAACTGTTCAACGAACAAGAATTTATTCTTTCCAACTTTCTTCATCTGTAAACGCAGGTTGTACAATTGTTTCAAATGATGCTGATAATTCTATTTGCTCAGGAACTTCTGTAACATTTACTGCTACTCCATTAAATGGAGGAACTACTCCATCCTATCAATGGAAAAAGAATGGAACTAACGTTGGAACTAACAGTGCAACGTATACTACAACTACATTGGCTAACAGTGATGTTATTACTTGTGTGATGACTTCTAATCAACCTAGTGTTTTAAATAATCCTGCTACCTCAAATGCTATAACAATGACAGTAGGAAATCCTTCTACACCAGCTGTAAGCATTGTAATTTCAACAGGAACAAATCCAACTTGTGCAGGAACAAATGTTGTTTTTAACGCTACCCCTACCAATGGTGGAACCCCATCTTATCAATGGAAAAAGAACGGTGTAAATGCTGGAACGAATAGTGCATTTTATTCTTCAACTGCTTTTGTTAATGGCGATGCTATTAGTGTGGTGATGACCTCTACTGCTGCTTGTGCTACACCATCAACTGCTACAAGTAATACTATTACATTAACAGTAACTCCAAGTGTTACACCATCTGTTACTATTACTGCGGTTGATAATACAATTTGTGCGGGACAAACAACCACCTTTACAGCTGCTCCAACCAATGGTGGAACTACTCCATCTTATCAATGGAAAAAGAACGGTACAAATGCAGGTACAAATAGCACTACTTATGCACCAACTACTCTTGTAAATGGAGATGTTATTACTTGTGTTTTAACATCAAATGCTACTTGCCCGAATCCCACCACTGGAACTAGCAATGCCATTACCATGACCGTTGCTACTGTTCCAACTCCAACCATCACCCAAAATGGTGGTGTATTAACTTC
>CAMBFX010000074.1 GCA_945865695.1 Chryseobacterium gleum
TACGAATCAAACTTTCGTGCGTAATATCCAAAACAGAATCAGAATGTAAATCATTTTCTTTTCCACCTTCCGAATAAAATGGCTTCAAAAATGTATTTCCTTGTAATCTAAAAATTTCAAGAACTGTTGCTACTTCTTTTTCTGTGATATGAGTTTCATCAATGATATTTACGATTTCATTCAGTGTCATTCGATTTCGAACACCACGTGATTGATCGATTTTTGTTAAACACTTAAAAGAATTTCGAATAATTAATTGCGTATCCTCAATGGTGATTTTCGAATCAGGTTGTTTAGTCTTTAAATAATCATACGCACGATAATACAAATCATTGGCATGTCCATCTAATACATTATCCAAGGAAGGATGTTCGAAAAACTGTTTTTTGTATTCTGGAATTTTTTCGAACCAATCGTCAAATATTTTTTTATCGTCTTTTGTAAGATACTGCGTATCCACTCCTCCGATTTTTGCAAAATGAATTAAATCCATTTCAGACTGACCTTTATCTGCAATTTGCCAAACTTGATTCAGGGCATGTTGCAATACAGGCAACTGATCTATTCCATCATTCATTTCATTGATGAGAACTCCAATCAATCGTTTAGAAATTTTATTTCCATTCAATAATGCTGGTTCTTGAATGACTTGATAAACTTCATTTCGTTTTAATCGGGGAACAAAGAATTGACTAAATCCAATTGCTTCTGGTAATCCTCTAAATGATGCACATTGTCCGATATAATCAGAACGCATTGTACAAACCACATAAATCGGAATATCTTTTTCTAAAGCTATTCTACTTGTTTCTAAAATAAGATTTACGACCAATTGTGAATCAACAGATGTTTTTCCATTTGAATAATTTTCGGTATTTGTAAAAAATTCTTCAAACTGATCGACTAAAATCATCAAGTTGGCGCCCTTACGCGTTGCTTTTTTCTTTTCTGCTTCTTCTAAAGATAAAAATTCAACGCTATTTTTATTTACATAGTATGGACTTTGTGTATAGATATCTATCAATGCAGAAAATCCAAATTGCAATTCATTTTGAAATCTTTCTTTTTCTTTAGCTCCGAATTTATCACTCAATGCATCAGCTAAATTTTTAAGAGGAGATCTTTCTGGGCGAAAATCCACCACTATCCAATTTCCAAATTTCGCTTTAAAAAATCCTGCTCTCGCATTTGGAATCAAACCAGCATACACCAATGATGATTTTCCGTCACCCGATGCACCAGTAAGCATAAGGAATTTTTTTTCTTCCAGCTGACGAGTGATCTGTTCGATATGCTCATCACGCCCTTTAAAAAATATAGCTTCATCTTCATTGAAGGGACGTAACCCAGGATAGGAACAAATTAATTCTTCTTGCATGTGGCTTATGAATTTATTCCTTCAATTATTTTATCGTATTGTACTTTTATTTCAAGTGGAATTAATTCTCCTGAAACTATCAAAGAAACTACTTTAGGTGCTTTGAATTTTTTATTCATATTGGTATCTGGATCTTCATCTCCAATTAAAAGTATGGGAGTATGGGAAGAAGCACCACCAACTTTTTTCCAAATTTGTTGCACAAAAGGTAAAGCCCAATCGCCAGATTCTTTAAAATAGATAACTGCTAATTTGCTTTTCCCAATTTGTTGAGCGCAATATTCAGAATAATCATGATCAGAATCTTGAATGATATTCATTTTCTCTACAGGAATAATATCACTCAACATATCGATTATTTCTGCTGCAGAATCTTCATCTAATTCGTTATGTACTACAAAAACATCGGTTGATTTAATATCAAAATCTACTTTTTGCGTTTTAACTAATGCAATTCTTAAATCATCAACAAGTTGCACGGGCGAACTGACATTAGAGAATTGCATTCCTTCAATAAGTTCTGAACGAATTTCTTGAATAAAACTCGATTGTCGAAAATCATTTTTTAAAAGTTCTTGATTAGAAATATTCCAAAAAAAGATTTTAAAATTTGCATTGGTTTCGAGTTTTTTTCGAGCTAATTTATATTGGTATTCTGTAATTGAAATAGAATGAATATTTAATAATTCACCATAATGATCTCCTAAAATAATTAAGACACAATCTGATTGATCAATAGATCCTTCCATTGCATTCATAAATTCAGAATTAAAAACAGTATCAGATGGAAACACATTCATTCCAGCTTTTTGAATCATATTAAATAACATGGTTCTTTGCTCCTGATTTTCTGTTTCTGTATGCGCTAAATAAACTTTTGACATTGGTAAAAATTGGTGATTATTGTTCCGAAGTTAATCAAAGTATATTTATAAACAGAATAATTTTAAGAATTAATTATACGATAAATGCATATTGTAATTAACGATTGATGAATCAGAAAATTGGACAAAAAAAATCCCCGAATTTTATTCAATTCGAGGATTCTAGAAATACTCAAAAATATTATGCGGTCACTTTAGATGCATTTCCTGAACGTTTTCGCTCACTTTCATTAAGAACGGTTTTACGTAAACGAATACTTTGTGGAGTTACTTCTACGTATTCATCACCCTGAATATATTCTAATGCTTCTTCTAAAGAGAAAATTTTAGGTGGAGCAATACGAGTTTTATCATCTGTACCAGACGCACGCATATTCGTTAATTTTTTAGTCTTCGTTACATTCACTACCAAGTCACCAGGGCGTGAATTTTCACCAATTACTTGTCCTTCGTAAATTGCTTGATTCACATCAATAAAGAACGTACCTCTATCCTGAAGGTTATTGATTGAATACGGAATGGCATTACCTGTTTCCATACAAATCAATGATCCGTTTTGACGACCAGGAATATCTCCTTTGTAAGGTTCGTAGGCTGTAAAACGATGAGTTAAAACTGCTTCACCTGAAGTAGCTGTCATCATATTATTTTTTAATCCAATCAAACCACGAGAAGGAATTCTAAAAGTGAGAATCATACGATCTCCTTTTGGAACCATGTTTCTCATTTCACCTTTACGACCCGATACCATTTCAATTGCTTTTCCAGCAACAATTTCTGGTAAGTCAATGGTTAAATCTTCAATTGGCTCGCATTTCACTCCGTCAATTAATTTGAAAATTACTTGTGGTTGCCCAATTTGCATTTCATAACCTTCACGTCTCATTGTTTCAATTAAAACAGATAAATGAAGTACTCCACGACCTGCTACATTGAATGAATCGGCAGAACCAGTTGGTGTCACACGAAGAGCAAGATTTTTTTCTAATTCTTTTTCTAATCTATCTTTTAAGTGACGAGAAGTAACATATTTTCCTTCTTTACCGAAGAATGGAGAGTTGTTTATCGTAAACAACATACTCATTGTTGGCTCTTCGATTTCGATTGTTTTTAATGGTTCTGGATTTTCTGCATCACAGATGGTATCTCCAATTTCAAAACCTTCTACACCTACCACTGCACAAATATCTCCTGCTACAACAAATTCTACTTTTTTCTTAGCAAATCCTTCAAATACAAATAAGTCTTTTACTCTATGTTTATTAGTAGTTCCGTCACGTTTTACCAATGAAACCATTTGTCCAGATTTCAACGTTCCTCTATGTAAACGTCCAATTGCGTAACGTCCGATATATTGTGAAAAATCCAATGAAGTTACCAACATCTGAATAGTTCCATCCGCAACATTTGGATCTGGAACATATTCAATAATTTTTTCGAATAAATAATGGATATTGTCTGTCGGTTTTTTATAATCTTCCGCCATCCAATTATTTTTTGCAGAACCATACACTACTGGAAATTCCAATTGCGCATCGGTTGCATCTAAATTCATCATCAATTCGAAAACTGCTTCGTAAGCTTCTTCAGGCGTACAATTTGGTTTATCCACCTTATTGACAACAACGATTGGTTTTAATCCCAATGCTAATGCTTTAGAAGTTACAAATCGTGTTTGAGGCATTGGTCCTTCAAAAGCATCTACTAAAAGTAGAACTCCATCGGCCATGTTTAATACACGTTCAACTTCACCGCCAAAATCCGCGTGTCCTGGTGTGTCTATAATGTTAATTTTATAATCCTTGTACATTACTGATACGTTTTTCGCTAGAATGGTAATTCCGCGTTCACGTTCCAAATCATTACTGTCCATAATTAACTCACCAGGAGTCTCATGGTCTTTAAATAATTTTCCTACTAGTAACATCTTGTCAACCAGTGTAGTTTTACCGTGGTCAACGTGAGCGATAATCGCTATATTTTTAATCTTTGCCATACAAATTTTTAAATCGGGTGCAAAGGTAGGGAAACTTTTCGGGGGAACAATCTATTTTCAGAGTGTAATGGGTTAAATTTCGAATTTCGGATTTCGGATTTCGAATATTTAAGAGGGTAAATTGTTCATTTTGCAACGGCTAAGTACAAATTCGATATTCGAAATTCGACATTCGAAATTATGTTTAGTTCTGCGCGTCAACATACTCCTGTACCGATTTCTCACTCGAAGAAAAAGTAAAGGCATCATATATTTTGAAAAAGGAACCTTTATCATTGGTTTTATGCCAAATGAATTTAGCTAGCTCCACTTTGTTATTTTCCATACTAAAAGTTTGAAGCATCTGCAAAACTTGATCGGTATTAAACCAGTTGTTTTTCATTGTGGATTTTGCAAAATCAAGTTTTTGATTGTCCACACTTTTATCTTTCATTTTTGCAAGAAAAGTAGTAAAAGTGGCATTATCCATTGCTGTACCTGTGGCTACCGTTGAATTGTTGGTTGCAGAAGTGGCGTTTTCTGTAGCTGGAATCGAAGAAGTGGCTGGACTATAAACATCCACCGAAACAAAAGATAAATAACCGCTAGAAAGTTTATAGACGTAAAACATATTGTCTGTCAAGTCTAATGTTCCTTCATAAATCACATCTGTTTTTACTTTAGAATTTGTAAGATTGTAATTGTGTTTCAGAAAAGAAATTGCATGTTTGCCTCCGTCAATTTCTCCTTCAAATTTATCATTTACTGTGTAGAGTGATCCGTCAAAAATGACGATATAGTTGGCATTATCGAGTTCAATTTTTAAATAGGATTTTGATTGTGTAACTAATCCTGAGAGCAAGAAAAGGGCAACAAAAACTGATTTCATAAAATATTTTAAAGGGTGTAATTCAATCCTCATGCCAATTTGGAGTTATTTTGGTGACGATCGTGATCTCTATTGGTTTTTTTATCAAGATTTTTTTTCACAGCCGCCTCTAAATCCACTCCCGTTTGATTGGCGATGCAAGTTAGAACAAAAAGTACATCAGCGAGTTCATCTCCCAAATCTTTGTCTTTTTCAGATTCTTTGAATGATTGTTCGCCGTATTTACGAGCTATGATTCTTGCCACTTCACCCACTTCTTCAGTGAGGATGGCCATGTTCGTAAGCTCTGTGTAGTATCTCACGCCATGATTTTTGATCCATTGATCAACGGTGCTTTGAAGTTCGGGGATGGTCATAGAAGATTTTTTACAAAGATATTTTTATGAGGGACAAAATGCAAAAAGAGTTTTGAAGAGAAAAGGGAAAATGATTATTTAATATTGATTAATTGAAGATTGTCGCACCTACGGAGCTTGAAAGACAACGATTGCATATTACAGCTTCGCTGTTATTGAGATGTCACTCCGATCTCTTGCGCTTTAGCTTCAGCGATGGCGCATGAAGCTCAAATGAAAACGCGAATATTTATTTCAGATTGAGATGACTTTAATGAGGAGAATTAATTCTTGTCTTAAGTCTAAATACTAAAATCTCCAAAGTTTATACTTACTCTCTATAATAAACCCTCTTGACTCTCGAAGAAACTGAAGTCAACACTTCATACGGAATAGTTTCCATGGATTTTGCCAATGAAAGTAAACTTTGTTGGTCATCAAAAATTATTACTTGATCTCCTTCTTTCACATTTCCATCTGTAATGTCTACCATCACCATATCCATGCATACATTTCCAATAACCCGATAATTTTTCTTATTTATTATTACTTCACCAATTCCATTACCGAGTTGGCGTGAAAATCCATCGGCATACCCGATTGGTAAAATAGCAATTTGCAATTCTTTGTGGGCTGTGCCTTTTCTTCCATAACCAATCGTTTCACCTTTTGGAATAGTTTTTATTTGTGAAACAACAGTGCGCATTCGCATGGTGAATTGTAATTTCTTATTTTCTTTTTCATCTGTACCAACACCATATAATCCAATACCTAATCTTACCATATCAAAATGATATTTTGGGAAGCGAGTTATGCCTGATGAATTTAAAATATGAATGAGAAAATCATAACCTGAAGCATTTTTGATGATTTCACATGACTTTTGAAAAAGTGACGCTTGTTCATTGGTGAATTTATCAAAGTTTTGATCTTCACTCGCAGCGAGATGACTAAAAACAGAGACGATTTTAATTTCAGATGAATTTTTAATTATTTCCGCTAAATTGTTACACTCATTTTGCATAAAACCTAAACGATGCATTCCTGTATCTACTTTTAAATGCACGGGATAATTTTTTATTCCTCTTGATTTCAAGTAAGAAATAAAATCAGTCAATAATTTCAGGGAATAAATTTCGGGCTCCAATTCTTTTTCTATCAATAATGCGAATCCATTTTTCTCTGGATTCATCACCATAATTGGCAACGTAATTCCATTATTTCTTAAATCTGCTCCTTCATCAGCATAGGCTACGGCCAAATAATCTGCACGATTGTACTCGAGAATATTGGCAATTTCAAAACTACCACTTCCATAGCTAAAAGCTTTCACTATTGCCATAATTTTGGTATTAGGATACAATTGTGAACGATAATGATTCAGGTTATGTGCAACTGCATTAAGATTGATTTCTAAAACCGTTTCGTGTACTTTTTGCTGTAATCTTTCGGTGATTTTTTCTAGTTCAAATTTGCGAGCGCCTTTAATTAAGATTGCTTCGTTTTGAAAATTTGAATAATGTATTCTTGATAAGAACTCTGCGGTGGAAGAATAAAATTCTGAGTTTTCAGGAAAGAGATTAGCATAGGCAGATATTACCGATCCAATTCCAATAAAACGTGAAATGTTTTTTTCTTTTATCATTTCAGCAACTTTGCCATATAATTCTTGTGCCGACATTTTTTCTTGTAAAATATCCGAAAGAATAATAGTTTTTCTAGCAACTTGTTTCTGTTGATTTAGAAGATCCAATGAAATTCCCAGGGAGGAAATATCTGAATTATAGACATCCGAAATGATGGTGCAATTATTTATACCATTGATCATTTCTAAACGCATTTCAACTGCACCTATTGATGAAATTCTTTCTTGAATAACTGAGATTTCAAATTCAAAATTCAACATTACGCCTACACAAAGCAATGCATCTTCTACGGATGCGCGATCAAAGAATGGAATTTGAATTTTGAATGTTTTAGTTTTAAATTTCAAATTTACTGTCGTTCCACTGGCAGACGGAATTACTTCTTCCACTAATAAAGAAGCCAAACGTTGATGTCCGACACTGATCTTATTTTTTGTAGGAAGTGTTAATATTACTTTTTCAATTTGATCATTATCGGCATTAAAAATAATTGTATCACAAGCGGTAAATAATTTTGATTTTTCTTTGGCTTTTATTTCATCTGAATCGAAATTCTCACTGTGCGCATTAGTAAGTGTAGTAAAAATTCCTAATTCAGGTTTTAAAATAGTAGCCAAATTTTCCATTTCTTTCGGAAAAGAAATCCCTGCTTCGAAAATTCCGAGAGTATGTGTTTCGTTCATTTGTAAAACAGATAGCGGAACTCCCAATTGAGAATTATAACTTTTAGGACTACGAACAATGGAATATTCATTGCGCAACAATTGGAACAACCATTCTTTTACAATCGTTTTTCCATTACTTCCTGTAATTGCAATAACAGGATAATTAAATTTTGACCGATGAACTTTTGCCCAATTTTGCAATGCAACCAAAGAGTCACTAGCAAGTAAAATATTAGCATCAGGATATTTTTTTAAATCCAATTTTGCATCTGAAATCAAAAAATTTCGTATTCCTCTTCGATATAATTCCTCAATGAATTGATGTCCGTCATGTCTTTCACCCTTAATGGCAATAAATAGCGAAGTTTCAGGGGCAAAAATAGTTCTACTGTCAGTAATGATTTGTGAGATGAGAGCATCTTTGGATTTTTGAATCCATTCTGCTTCCGTATAAGCAGCCACTTTTGAAAATAAAGCAGCGGTAATATTCATTTTTCTTCTCTGGCTTTATTAAAACAGGTACGACAAAGAGGCGTGTAATGATCTTTTTCTCCTACCAAAACTAATTCACTATTTTTTGAAATTCGATGCGAATGATTGGCTAGATCTCCGCAATGCATACAAATCGCGTGAACTTTTGTAACATATTCGGCCCTGGCCAATAAAGCCGGCATTGGCCCGAAAGGTTGGCCTAAATAATCCATATCTAATCCAGCAATGAGAATTCGAATACCACGATTGGCTAGTTCTGAACAAACATCTGGTAAATTCGAGTCAAAAAATTGAGCTTCGTCAATTCCAATAACGTCCACTCCTTCGGAGAGCAAAAGAATTTCTTCGGCAGTATTAACGGGTGTTGAACGAATAGAATTTGAATCGTGCGAAACTACCTCTTCAACGTGATAGCGCTTATCTACAGCAGGTTTGAAAATTTCAACTTTCAATTTGGCGAACTCAGCGCGTTTCAACCGTCTGATTAATTCTTCGGTCTTTCCGGAGAACATAGAGCCGCAAATGACTTCGAGAGAGCCTTTTTGTTGACGTGTTCGGGTGGTATTTTCTAAAAACATAAAAACTTATTAACCGTGAAACTATAAAAATTTTCTTTGCGTATGACATTATTGTGCGAGTGATATGATTATTTTTATCGAAGTAATTGCTTAATGTCTGCTTATGAGTGCACAAAAATTTCAATCGATGAATGAATTATCCAGAATGATTAGTGAAAAAATTGCTCGTCTGGAAGACGGAAAATTATTGGCTGAGGAAATCAGTGGTCTTTCCAATGAAATCCGTGAGTTGTATGACCGTATAGTGGTTTTACAATACAAAGCTTTAGAAAAAGGATTGAAAACGAATAAGGAAACAGTTCCACCAGTAACTTTTATCAAAGCAACGGAGCCAAGGGTTGACGAGATACCAGCTGCAGTAGAGAAGCCAGCTGAGATTCAGACAATGAAATTTACAGTTTTAGAAGCTCCTAAAGTGGAAGCCAAGCCTCAAGAAGTAATTCAGCCGAAAACTGAACCGGTAGTGGAACAAAAGCCAATTCAAACCAGTTTTTTTGAGCCTGTAGCAGAGAAAAAGGAAGTGACTGCCAACCCAACTATTTCTAATGTTCCAAAAGCGAGTATTGCTGAAAAATATTCTTCGGAGCAAAAAACAAGTATTGCAGAGAAATTTGCAGCCGAGCAAAAAATGACTTTGGCCGATAAATTGAAAATGACAAGAATTAATGATTTGAGAACTTCGATTGGAATTAATCAGAAATTTTTATTCATGAATGATTTATTTGAAGGAGAAAATACCGTTTTCAATAATGCGATTAATCGTTTGAATTCTTGTGGAAACGGTGATGAAGCTAAAACGGTTTTATCTGAATATTCTATGAAATATGGTTGGAGAAATGATTCTGAGCGAGTGATTCAGTTTTTTGAGTTGATTGAGAGAAGATATCTTTGATTAGCAAATTATTCCCTTCGATCATGAGAAAGTTAGCGAATGAAAGACAGGCGCGTGGCTTTAGCCCGCGTAATTAAAATAAAGCATGGATGCGGCTTAAGCCATTAATTAAATTCGCTCCGCTCATTTCAAAACATTTTTTTGGCCGCAGATTGCACAGATTTACACAGATGAAAGACAAAAGCTCAATAAGATTTTTTGCCGCGGATTTTACAGATTTAAAGGATGAACATTATCATGACCAAAGGGAATAAATACATGAGTTCAATTAAATTTCCACAGATTAATTTCGCTTCGCTCATTTTGAAAGACAAATGTTCGAGTAGTGTTGAACTAACTAAACCAACAAAATTATCTCAACTAACAAAACTTCTTGCATTTTTAATTTTTAATTTTTCATTTTTAATTATTTCCCATTCTCAGACTCGCGATCAATGGCTCAAACAATTAACTGATTCTACTTTTCATGGTCGTGGATATGTTCACAACGGAGATAAAATTGCAGCAGATTATTTGGAACAAGAATTTAAAAAGTTGGGCGCTCTCCCAATAAAAAAATCGTATAGACAATTCTATCATCACGATGTAAATACTTTTCCAGATAGCATGCGAATTAGTATAAATGGAAAATCATTAATTCCGGGAGAAGATTATATAGTGGATAACAGATCGGGAACCTGTTTTGAAAAATACGATAAAGTGACTAGGTTAGATTTAAAAGATTATCCTGATATGCAAAAGATAAAATCGATCGGAAAGGAAAAATGTGCTGTAATTTGGGATTTTACTATAGAAAAGGAGGGTGTGGATGATGTAGAAAAAGGAAAAATTCGTATCGAAGCAATGAATGGAATTTATGAATTGGCGAAAACTGTTCCTGTTATCATTTTACAAAGCACTAAATTGACATGGAGTGTTGGAAAGAATGCATATGCTTTGCCTATCATTTACTGCAGGAAAGATAAATTCGTTGAAGAAACGGTTAATACTATTTCATTTGGAATAAATAATCAGATGAAGCATAAATATCAATCGAGCAATGTTTACGGAATGGTGAAGGCGAAGAAAAAATGGAAAAAGAAAAAATATCTAGTTTTCTCTGCACATTTTGATCATTTGGGTAGAATGGGGGAGAAGACCTATTTTCCAGGAGCGAATGATAATGCCAGCGGCACAACCATGCTTTTGTGTTTGATGGAATATTATACTAAAAATCCACCAGAAGATTTTAATGTAGTTTTTATTGGTTTTTCGGGGGAAGAAGCTGGTTTGAAAGGTTCAGAATATTTTATAAAAAATTCTCCAATTCCAATAGAGAAAATCACTTTTGTGATGAATATGGATATCATGGGAACGGGCGATGAAGGAATCACGGTGGTGAATGCAACGAAACACACAAAGGAATTTGAGTTATTGGAAAAAATAAATGCAGAGAAGAATTATTTAGCAAAAATCAAAAAGCGCGGAGAAACTTCCAATAGCGATCATTATTGGTTTGATAAGAATGGAGTAAAATCTTTTTTTATTTATACCATGGGAGGTATTCAAGCTTATCATGATGTTTATGATAAATTTGAAACGTTACCATTGACGGAATTTGATGAAATTCAAATGATGTTAATTGAATTTTCAAACCAATTATTTTTGAAAAATTAAATTTAACCACGAAGCTCACGAAGGGAAGAATCACAAAGAGTACGAAGGAATATTATTTATAAAATAATATTAGATTACAATTCATCAATCCAGATGCTCCTTGCAGTCGATTTGGATTAATTCGACTATTACTTTCACTTCGGCTGCGCCTCGTAAAAGCAAAGTTTCATTAACAAGAAATCCCGCATGTAGCGGGACTTCCTGAACAAACAACAACTCACTCTTGAATCGAGGAGTCACCAAACTATCTACTCCAACTCGTCACCACACGACTTTCATAGAAAGATTTCTTTAGTTCATTTTATCTCGGTAGCTTCTTACCCTATCGAGATGGTATTTTTTGGTCTTTGTCATCAGTAGCTTTAGCGTAGGATGATTTCTTTTTCCTATTTGTATTCCAATTCTTAATTACTCATTACAGTCGTGAAACTATTTTTCAGTTTTAATTTTTTCCCCTTGTTGATTTCGACTCACACTTGCTTTCACTCTTCCTGCTCAGTCAACTTATTCCCCCATTATTAATTTTTCATTTTTAATTATTAATTCTCTTCTAAATTTCTTTCTTTCCACGTAACCAAAGCACTTGCCCTACCTCAGGTTCAGTGCCTGGTTCCATGTTGTTTTTCTTGTAAATTTTCTTCAGCTTTACTCCATACAGCTGAGAAATTTCTTTCATCGTATCGCCTTTCTTCACAGTATATAAATCAACTTTTGCAGAATTTCTTTTCGGTTGGAGATAAATAATATCTCCCTCTTGCATCACATCTGATTTCATTAAATCATTGTATTTATAAATTTGCCATAATCCCATTTCAAATTCTTCTGCAATTTTTTGAAAAGTATCTCCGTCTTTTACTTCGATGTATTTTATATTATTATCGTGTACCGCTACTTCATGTTTTACTTTTGTGAGAGTAGCAACTACTTTTACTTCACTCACCACTGCTTTTGATGATACAGAATTCATCTCATCGTATTGTGATAATTCATGATCTTCGATTATTTGCACCAACATATTTCCATATTGTGGATTGGTAGCATAACCTGCTTTCTTCAAACCATGTGCCCAATTTTCATAATCATTCGATTTATAATTGAACAAGAATGAATATCTGCTTCTCGTCATTAAAAATTGCGAGTGATCATTATACGATTGTGATGCTTCATCGTATTTTCTGAAACATTCATTATAAGTATCGTCATCTTGAATATACGTTTCACCTTCCCAGTCATGACATTTAATACCGAAATGATTGTTGGCATATTTTGCAAGAGCAGAATTTCCATCGGCACTTTCTAAAATTCCTTGTGCAAGAGTGATGCTTGCAGGAATTCCGTGCACTTGCATTTGAAGAATGGCTTGATCTTTCCAAGTCTCGATGTATTGAGAGCGGGTGATTCTCCTTTCTGCTGGTTGTGCCATTCCTGAAAGTAAAGTCAAGAGTATGGTTGCCAGGCTGAATGTCAGTCTGATACTTGTTTTCATAAAAGTTGGTGTTTTTGGTTGTTTGTTATAAACCTCGAACTTGAGTGTCTAACGCTACGATATGAACAGAAGTTTCAAAATTGTTAATAACTTAGTGAAGTAAAATATAGGTAAATTATGTAATTAACTAAAAAACAATTAAATAAATATTTTATTTTTACTTAAATCGGTAATTTAATTTGTGAAATAAAAAGATTAAATATGATTTATTTCACATAAATCCTCGGTTTCCCTGCACGCCTCCGGTATGGATGGCCAGAATCTCGGACTTTTTTGGGAAATAGTCTTTTTGGATGAGATTGAGCAGTCCGTACATCATCTTACCGTTATAGATAAGGTCTAGTTGAATTTCGGTTTGCTTATAAAAATCAGAAACGAAATTTTTTAATTCATCATTCACTTTTGCGTAACCACCAAAATGATAATCGCAAATTAATTCAATTCTGTTTTTATTTTCTTCGAAATATTTTTGCGGAATTTTATTTTTTATTTCATCTAAAATAAATTCTCCATTCTTTAATGCAGGAAATCCAATTAATTTTTCCTTTTCTCTTAACGATAAAAATATTCCTGTCAATGTAGTTCCTGTTCCCGCTGCACAAGTGATATAATCGTAATAGTGGTTTCTCCCGATAGCTATCGGGACATGCTCAACCATCGTTTCCTCTTCGAGAATTTCTTTGCAACCTTCTATTCCCAAATGATTCGCTCCACCTTCTTCTATTAAATAAAACTCTCCAAATTTATTACGTAATTCTGAAATGAAATTTTTTTCTTCTTTCATTTTATATTCTTCACGAGAAATAAAATGCAATTGCATTCCATATTCTTGGGCTTCTTTTAATGTGGCATTCACGGACGATTCGCGAATCGACCAAGTTCTCCCCTTTCCAAGGGGAGATGTCCGTAGGACAGAGGGGTCATCCCCTCGTATCACTCCAATTGATTTCAATCCATTTTCTTTACAGGCAAATGCGCTTGCAATAATATGATTGGAATAAGCGCCTCCGAATGTTAGAATAGTATTTAGGTCATTCTTCAGAGCGAAATCTATATTGTATTTTAATTTCCTCCATTTATTTCCTGAAACTACATCATGAATTAAATCATCGCGTTTTAAATACAATTCGATTTCCTTTTCTTGGAGGAGAGGAGAATTAATTTTAGTAATTTGGGAAGGTAAATTAATTTGCATTTTATTGGTTCAATAAAAAAGGGGCTTATCGCCCCTCTTTCTTATTTCAATCCGAATTCTTTTTTCACTTTCGGTACGTAATCTAATTTCTCCCAAGTGAAAAGCTCTACTTTCATTTTCTTGGCTTTTCCTCCTGGTTGTGTAAATGTTTTTTCTACTACTTGATTCTTGCGCCCCATATGTCCGTAAGAAGCAGTTTCACTATACATCGGTGTACGTAATTTCAATCTTGTTTCGATGAAGTACGGACGCATATCAAAAATCTTTTCTACACGCTTAGCAATTTCACCATCATTCATTTTCACTTTAGAAGTTCCATAAGTGTTTACGTAAATTCCGCATGGTTTAGCTACACCAATAGCATAAGAAACTTGTACTAATACTTCATCACAAACTCCTGCAGCTACTAAATTTTTAGCGATGTGGCGAGTTGCATAAGCAGCTGAACGGTCAACCTTGGATGGATCTTTACCAGAGAATGCACCACCACCGTGAGCACCTTTTCCACCGTAAGTATCTACGATAATTTTTCTTCCTGTTAAACCAGTATCTCCATGAGGACCACCAATTACGAAGTTTCCAGTTGGATTGATATGATAAGTGATTTTATCATTGAATAAACCATGTAAAGATTTTTTCAATTGTGATTTCACCCTCGGAATTAAAATTTCTTTTACATCTTTTGTAATTTGAACTTGCATTTTTTTCTGATCTCCTTTAGTGAAATCATCATGTTGAGTAGAAATAACAATTGAATCTATTCTTATTGGTTGGTGTTTATCATTGTATTCAATCGTCACTTGAGATTTAGAATCTGGACGAAGATATTTCATTTGCTTTCCTTCCTTACGGATAGCAGCTAATTCAAATAATAAACGGTGAGCTAAATCTAACGGAAGTGGCATGTAATTATCCGTTTCATTGGTAGCATAACCAAACATCATTCCTTGGTCACCGGCACCTTGTTCTTCTTTTTTCTTTTTATCTACACCTTGGTTGATATCTGAAGATTGCTCATGAATGGCAGAAAGGATTCCGCAAGAATTCGCTTCAAACATATATTCGGCTTTTGTGTAACCGATTTTACGAATCACTTCACGCGCAATTTCCTGCACATCCAAATACGCTTTAGATTTTACTTCTCCAGCTAATACCACTTGTCCAGTAGTAACCAAAGTTTCACAAGCAACTTTTGATTGCGGATCGAAAGCAAGGAAGTTATCGATCAATGCGTCAGAAATCTGATCGGCAACCTTATCAGGATGACCTTCAGATACAGATTCGGATGTAAATAAATA
>CAMBFX010000075.1 GCA_945865695.1 Chryseobacterium gleum
GTATCTACATTATACATAATTGCCAAATCTTTATCAAGCATTACTTTCTTGCCACGAATCAAATAAATTTTACTAGAAATAATTTCTGATGGAATAATATCGGTTTTGTTCATTTAAATAATTTTTAAACAAACCTATATTGGATTTTGAAGAAAACAAAAATCAAACTAAAATATTGATATAAATAGTATTTTATACTTAGAAAATGAAAATAAAAAATAGGTTAAAATACCTAATAGAATTCATAACCATACTTCACAATCGTGATCACCTCTGAGGTCATGTCTTTTGCGACAAGCGCGGTGAGTAATCCCGACATCTTATCGTAAATCATCGAGCGCATCGTAGTTAGTTTTTCATTGCGATAAATTTGTTCTTCTGTCAAGTTTCCGAAATCATCGTATTGAAAAGCATTGGTAATTTCAGTTTTTCCCATGAATTCAGAAATATCTGTTTTTTTACTCATCCTGCCTTTTTCATCGTATTCATAAACGATTTTTGTTTCTCGTCCGTTTAATGTAATTCGTGTAATTTCTTCAGTCAGAAAACCTAAATAATTCTTCATGAATATTTTTTCTTGATAAACATTGCCCGCGTAATTTTTATATTCACGAATACTTTCTTGTTTACTTTTTTCGATGTAAGAATATTTTTCGGTTGAAATAGAAAACTGTTGTCCGAGTTTGAAACGAAAACGGCTCGGGCCACAATTCTCATCTCGGCAATAGGATTCTTCGATTATTCTATCCAATGAATCATATTTATAATTATAAGAATAGAAACCATAAGAATCATTGGTACGTTTAGCTGTCATTCTTCCCTTATCATCATACTCGAATGTTTTGATGAGTGAATCTTTATGATTGAAACTATTGAAGGTAGAAAGTATCATGGTTGTTCTTCCTTCTGAATCAAATTCATAATAATATTCAATTCCTTGGTCAATGATGGGTTGCAAATCTCTTTTCTTGGAAACTTTTCCGGTGAAGGATTTTATCTTATTGCGCTTAATGAAATCAGTATTGAAAAAAGGTTCATCGGTGAAGGCGTTGCTTTGGGAATTGTCGATCATTTGAGAGGAAGAAGAGAGACATAAGATATTAGACGTAAGACATAAGACAAATACCTTAAGGCTTAAAAAAGGTTTTAACCGCAGGGACGGAGAGAACGCGAAGGAAGAAAAAACAAAAGAAAGATTAAGCCGCTGATTTCTCAGATTTTCGCGGATTGAAGAAAAAATAAAAAAATCAAATGCAATCACAACGCTTATGTATTTATCCGTGTTAATCTTTTAAATCCGCGGCAAAAAAATTCAATGCTTCATCCGTGGAATCTAATGGCAAATTACAGGATTTATTACGGCAGATGTAAATAAGTGTCTGACCGTTTTTCAACCTTGATGTTAACAATGGGAGGCTACTTTCACTTTCAGAAAATGCCACCATTTTATTCGGAAGATATTCCTTTTGAATAGTTTTGGCTTTGATTTTAGCTTCTTTACCTGTTATCGCCACTTCGTAAAATGGATGTTGGTGATACAATAATTGAATTCCCCAATTGGAATAGGCAGCTCCATAATTCGCCATTTGTGGAATTATTTTACCCAACATTTTCAAAGCGAATTTTTCGTAATCGGAATTTTCTGTCAACCGACTCAACAAAAATAAATTATTTGCCATAACCGAATTTGAACCCGGAATCACATTATCATGAATATCAAATTTTCTTGCAATTAAAGCTGGATCATCTGATGAAGTGAAATAAAACATTCCCGATTTTTCATCGTAGAATTTCTTCAAAGTATAATCGGTGAATTTTACCGCATAATTCAAATACGATTCTTTACCTGTGGATTCATATAAAGAAATCAATGCCTCTATAATAAATGCATAATCTTCTAAAAAACCATTGATGGTGGATTTCCCTTTTTTGTAGGAATGCAATATTGAACCATCAGCTAAAAGCTGATGGCTAAGAATAAAATGCATATTTTTTTCCGCCAATGCCAAAAACTTTTCTTCTCCGAAAGATTGATAGGCTTCGCAAAGTCCTTTTACCATCAACGCATTCCAAGAAGTAAGGGTTTTATCATCCAATCCAGGACGAATTCTTTTATTTCTTATCTCTAACAATTTCTGATTGACATTCTCCACTTTGAATTTCAATTCTGCTAATGAGGAATTATTTTTTCGAGAAAATTCTTCATCGGTCGTTCTTCTCAATAAAATATGATTACCCTGTTCCCAATGAGAAATTCCATTCAAATCATAATAAGCAGCTACCCAATCGTAATCTTTTCCTAAAATATTTTTGAGTTCTTCCTTCTTCCAAACATAAAACTTTCCTTCTTCACCTTCACTATCGGCATCTAGGGCAGAATAGAATTCTCCATCTGATCCGGTCAATTCGTTTTGTATAAATTCTATAGTTTTATAAACTGTTTCCTTATACAAATCATCTTTGAATAATCGAAAAGCTTCAGAATATAACGTGATGAGTTGAGCATTGTCGTATAACATTTTTTCAAAGTGAGGAACTTTCCAAATCATATCAGTAGAATAACGCGAAAATCCTCCTCCAATTTGATCAAAAATTCCGCCCATTGCCATTTTATCCAATGTAATTTCCACATGATCTTTCACTCGATCATCATTTTTCAAATGCGCATATCGCAATAAGAATAAATAATTATTCGGGAGCATGAATTTGGGTGCTTTATTCGGTCCTCCTTCTAAATTATCAAATCTATTTTCCCAGCGAGAAATCATTTCTGGAAAGGGATCGTCTTGTGCTGAAGCTTCGCCCGACACGTCTTCAAAAATATTAGATTCATCATTTATGCCTTGCGTCAACTTAGCTGCATAATTTTCTACTTTTTCTCTCTCATTCACAAAAATTTCTCTCAACTGATGCAATACATTCATCCATTGTTCGGATTTGAAATAAGTACCTCCGTAAATCGGTCTTCCATCAGGTAAAACAAAACAATTGAGCGGCCATCCGCCTTGTCCCGACATTAACTGAACCGCATTCATATAAATTTGATCTACATCGGGGCGTTCTTCCCTGTCTACTTTTATATTGATGAAAAATTTATTCATCACTGCAGCAATTTCTTCATCCTCGAATGATTCATGTTCCATTACATGACACCAATGACAAGCGGAATAGCCGATACTGATTAAAACCAATTTATTTTCTTTTTTCGCTTTCTCAAATGCTTCATCACACCATGAAAACCAATCTACAGGGTTATGTGCATGCTGAAGTAGATAAGGACTGCTTTCGTGGATAAGACGATTGGTATATTTTTCTGAGGACATTTACACGAAGGTCGGGAAGATTTTGGAATAGCTACTAAGAAAAACAAAATATATTTGAGCCACGAATTTGCACGAATTACACCAATTAAGAAATAAAATTCTAAGAAAATTCTCACTAATTATTAATCAACTTCGTTGCTAAATATTTTTGCCACAGATGGCACAGATTTCACAGATAAAGACAGTGAATCCAAGACGAATAATTGAATTAACACAGATAAAAATATCTGGGATATTTTTGGAAATCATGACTTTATAAATGTTAATTTAAGATAGCAAATCAATTACTAAAATTTTCATCTGTAAAATCTGTGTAATCTGTGGCTGAATTTTTTACATCAACATTCCCACAATCACTGCTGTGAACAAACAAGCAATGGTTCCAGCAATTAAAGCCTTCACTCCTAATTGCGCGAGTTGAGATTTTTTACTTGGGGCAATAGCACCAATTCCACCGATTTGAATTCCGATAGAAGCGATATTAGAAAATCCGCAAAGAATATAAGTAGCAATAATCACCGATTTCTCCTCGACAAATGCTTTTTGAATTTTTAGATTTCCTAAAGTTGTATAGGCGTAAAATTCATTGATGATGGTTTTTTCTCCCATTAATTGTCCCACCAAAAGTGAATCTTCCCAACAAACTCCCAATAGCCAAGCAACAGGTGCGAATAAATGCCCGAGAATGAATTCAAAAGAAAATTGAGTATAAGATTCAGAATTCGCTGCTATCCATTCGTTAATTCCTGTAAATTCTCCAATAATATCTTTCAAAATAAAATTACACATGGCAATCATCGCAATAAAAACCAATAGCATTGCCGCCACGTTCACGGCTAATTTTACGCCATCTGTTGTTCCATTCGTAATAGCCTCTAAAGCGTTCGCACCGATTCTTTCTTTGGGAATTTCTAACCTTGCATTGAATTCTTCTGTTTCGGGCAATAACATTTTTGCAGCTACAATTGCCGCTGGTGCCGACATTACAGAAGCGGCTAATAAATGTTTCGCAAAATATAATTGTTCAACAGGATCATCTCCCCCTAAAAAGCCAACATATGCTGCTAAAACTCCACCTGCAATCGTAGCCATTCCTCCCGCCATCAAACAAAGTAATTCTGACTTAGTCATTCCTTCGATATACGGTTTTACCAAGAGAGGCGCTTCTGTTTGTCCTAAAAAAATATTTCCTGCTGCTGCAACAGATTCTGAACCAGATAAACGCATGGTACGTTTCATCACCCATGCAAAAAACCAAACTATCTTTTGAAGAATTCCAAAATAAAATAATAGACTAGTAAGTGCAGAAAAGAAAATAATAGTTGGTAAAACCATCACCACAAAATTCACCAATGGTCCTTCAATTTTATTAGTGCTAAATTGTTTAAATAAGAAAGTTGCTCCTTCACCTGAGAATGAAACTACTTTTACGAAAAAGCTTGATATAGATTCAAAAATAGATTCTACGAATGGAACTTTAAGAACTAGAATAGCAAAAATAAATTGAATGGTCAATCCAGTTAAAACTAATCGCCATTTAATTGCACCGCGATTGGAACTCAACAACCAACAAACTATCAATAGAAATAAAATTCCAAGTAAACCACGAGAAATACTTTCAGCCGACATTTGTGTTACATGAACAGGAGGAACATAAGAATAAACAAAAGGTTCGCCATTGTTTGTCTGAGTAATCTCTAATCTATTTTCGCTTAAACTATCAACTTTAAAAATAATTTCAACGCGATGGTTTTGCAATTTTCCGTTATCGTAACTCAACTCTCTTTTTCCTTTTGAATAAAAAACCAATCTACTTCCACTTGTATCCGTTTCAGTAACAACAGAATCTATATGAGCAGCATAGGGATCAATAGTAGTTGGAATTATAGTGAGTTTTTTATCCGCGTATTCCCAAGAACCAGAAATGGTATCCGATTTAATAAAAAGTGCCGTAAATTTTTTCTGATCGTTTGTATTCGAAAGTTTAATGAATAATCCTTTTTGATTTTTATCCTGCAAATCCCATTTACGTGATAGAAGTTTCAATTCATCGGTTGTAGGATCTCCTTTTCCGCAGGATGCCAATAAAACGGTCAATGAAAATATGAAAAGGAATATTTTATTCATAACGAAATTATTTCTTGCGATTATTTAATTCATCACGAATACGGGAGGCGCGTTCATACTCTTCATTGGCGATGGCTTCATTTAGATTTTTCTCTAATTCAGATGTATTGATCGAAGGAATATCTTCTGCTGATTTTTTAGCTATTGGTTCGTCTTCTTCTTCTAACGATTCGTCTTCTTCAATTTTTTCAGACTCACGAATGGATTCATCATCCATTAAAACACCAGCAGAACTTAAAATAAATTCATAAGTAAAAATTGGACAACCGAAACGAACAGCTAAGGCAATTGCATCAGAAGTACGGGCGTCAATTTCCACTTCTTTTTCGGGAGTGCTGCAAACTATTTTTGCATAAAATATTCCTTCTACAAAATTATAGATTAAAATTTCTTTGATGGCTATATCAAATTGTTTCGCCATCGATTTAAAAAGATCGTGCGTAAGCGGGCGACTTGGAGTCATTTTTTCTAACTCAATTGCGATAGCCTGTGCTTCAAATCCACCAATGATAATTGGCAATCTTCTCTTCCCCTCTGATTCACCCAATACAAGGGCGTAAGCTCCAGATTGAGTTTGGCTGTATGATAATCCTACTATTTCTAGTTTTATCTTTTCCATTTATTGACTGTAAGGTTTTGCACCTTTCTAACGATATTAAAGATAATAATTTATTTTAATTAATTATTTGAAGCTTTCATTTTTTTTGCCGCTTCAATCAATTTCGGTACAACTGTAAACGCATCACCTACAATACCATAATCTGCCGCTTTGAAAAAAGGAGCTTCTGGATCAGTATTGACCACTACAATAACTTTACTTCTATTTACACCTGCTAAATGTTGAATTGCGCCTGAAATACCAATAGCGATATATAAATTAGGAGCCACAGCGATACCCGTTTGACCTACGTGTTCGTGGTGAGGTCTCCAACCAATATCAGAAACTGGACGTGAGCAAGCCGTTGCAGCACCCAAAACTTTCGCCAATTCTTCAATCATCCCCCAATTTTCAGGGCCTTTCATTCCTCTACCTGCAGAAACCACTAATTCGGCTTCTGGTAAAGAAATTTCTCCTTCGTTTTTCTTCACTTCTTTTACTTTCACAGAAGCAGTACCACAATCAGCAGAGAAATTTTCTACTGTTGCTGTTCCGCCTGAAGATTCATGTCCAACTGAATTTGGCATTACTGAAATCACTTTCTTATCTGAATTTACAGAAATCTCTGCTGAAGCTTTTCCCGAAAACATATTTACTTTAACTGTGAAACCGCCATCTGTAGAAGGATAAGCGATTGCACCAGGAACTAAGCCTGCTTCTAAACGAGCAGCCAAACGAGGAGCAACAGCTCTTCCGGTTAAATCGTGAGAGAAAACAATGATGGTTGCATTTTCTTTTTCAGCCGCTGCCGCCACTAATTTGGTTAGTTGACGATCATCGGGATGAGCTAAATCTTTTTTTACTAAAACTTTACTTATACCGTAATTTCCGAGTGTAGCAAGAGTAGCATCATCACAATTTCCATAGGTAATTACAGTAGCACTTGCGTTAGAATTTTTTGCAATTTTACTTCCGTATGAAGCAGCTTCCATTGCTGCCTTGGAAATTTTTCCGTTGTTGGTATCGAGATAAATTAGAATTGACATAAAAATATTTTTTATTAAATCACTTTGGCTTCGTTGTGTAACATTTCAATTAATTGTCCGGCATTTTCTGCATCAATCATTTTGCAAGCCGATTTAGATGGAGGAAGTGCGAATTTTTTCACGGTTGTCATTTGCTTCACTTCAGTAGCTGGAATAACCGTTAATGGTTTAGTACGAGCAGCCATAATTCCTCTCATATTCGGAATACGTTGTTCACTCATTCCTTTTGCACAAGAAACTACCATTGGTAAATTTACTTCTACCACTTCTGCCCCGCCCTGAATATCTCTCTCGCAAGTTGCTGTTGAGCCTGCCACATCTAATTTACTTGTCAAAGATAAATAAGGTAAATCCAAAAGTTCAGCCACCATTCCGCCTATTTGAGATCCGTTATAATCGATGGTCTCTTTTCCGAGCATAATCATATCGAATCCGTTTCCTTTTGCGTATTCGGCAATTTGTTTTGCTACAAAATAAGCATCTGTTGCCACTGCATCTACACGCACAGCATCATTAGCACCAATGGCTAATGCTTTACGAATAACAGGTTCATCGGTTGCAGGTCCAACGGTAATAGTTGTCACTGATCCACCTGAATTTTCCGTTAATTCGAGTGCACGCACCAAAGCGTACCATTCGTCATACGGGTTAACAATATATTGTACACCTGCTTCATTGAATTTGGTGTCACCATCGGTAAAAGCGATTTTTGTAGTGGTGTCGGGCGCTTTACTGATACAAACTAAAATCTTCATTTGGTTGTTTTTTTAATGATTGTAAAAATAAGGAAAATATGGAGTTTTGATAGAGATTTAGGATTAATTTATTTTGATGGTAAAGGAGTGATTTTTAGAACGGAAATAGAGGCAATCTCTTCGGGATTTTATTTTTGCCACATATTTCGCAGATTTGGGCGGATTAAAATACTAGGATTGCTTAAAATTTTCGCGGATTCACTTCGTGATTAAAAAATAAGTGCATGAATTTCAGTTTATGTGATTTCTAAGGGAGTGATAACCTGAGAACTAAATTTTTAATAAAGAAAAGCATGTTTCAAAATGAATCTGATTATTTTAGTATAAATTTTTAAATAATTACTTCTAATGAAATTACTGATTCACATTTTAAAATGAAAAAATGAAAATTAAAAGATTTTTAACCGCGGAGTCGCAAAGAACGCAAAGAAAGAAAATCTAATGTCTAAATACTTATGTCTAAAAAATCTACTCTTTCCCTTCCACAAATTCCACCACTTTTTCGAATGGTCTGCCAATGATAGCTTTGTTGCCTTTGATAAGGATCGGACGTTCAATCAAAACAGGATTTTCTACCATCAGTTTTATCCATTCATGATCGTTGAGATTTAATTTAGAAAGTTTTTCTTGAAAATATTTTTCCTTTTTACGAATGAGCTCGATGGGCTTGAGATTTAATTTCGACAATAAGATTTCTAATTCATTTGCACTAGGAGGAGTATCTATATAGTGAATGATATCCAACTTTTGTTTTTTCGTTCGAAGGTACTTTAAAACGGTATTGCTAGTTTGACAACTTGGCTTATGAAAAACAGTCATTTTATCTTTATCAACAGAAAGTGTAACGCGACTACTTACTTTCTTCTTCATCACTTTTTTTACCAATGATTTTTTTACTGTAGATTTTTTAGCAATAGTTTTTACTACAACTTTTTTTATTGCTTTTGCCATGATTTTGATTTAAAAATTGAATCAACCACCGTATTCCATCAAATAAGCTTTCAAAAATCCATCGATTTTTCCATCGAGAACACCTGCCGAATCGGAAGTTTCATAGTCGGTACGAGTATCTTTTACCAATTGATAGGGATGCAAAACATACGAACGAATTTGCGATCCCCACTCTATTTTTTTCTTTCCTGCTTCAATTTTATCTACCGCTTCTCTCCGTTTACGCATTTCATTTTCGTACAATTGCGATTTCAATAATTGTAAGGCACGAGCACGGTTATCATGTTGCGAACGTGATTCTTGATTTTTTATAATAATTCCAGAAGGTTTATGATGTAATCGAACTGCTGTTTCCACTTTATTTACGTTCTGTCCCCCTGCTCCACCCGAACGGAAAGTATCCCATTCTAAATCGGCTGGATTTACTTGTATATCGATTGAATCATCAATCAAAGGATAAACATAGACAGAAACAAAAGAAGTATGTCTTTTGGCATTAGCATCAAAAGGTGAAATTCTTACTAAACGATGAACACCATTTTCTCCTTTTAAATTTCCGAAAGCATAATCACCATCAATTTGAATAGTTACTTGTTTAACACCTGCAACATCTCCTGCTTGAAAATCGATTTCAGAAACTTTGAATTTATTTTTCTGTGCCCACATTTGATACATGCGCAATAACATTCCTGCCCAATCGCAAGATTCTGTTCCACCGGCACCAGAGGTAATTTGTACAATTGCGCTTGATTTATCTTCAGGTGCGCTCAACATATTTCGAAATTCTAAATCTTCGATTATTTCTATTAGAGAATTGAATTGAGCGTCCACCTCGGCATCCGTTGCACTGCCGTCTTTATGAAACTCTAATAAAACCTGTAGGTCTTCTAAAAATGTTTTTGCTTTTTTATATCCATCCACCCAGAATTTCTTCTCGCGGATATTCTTCATTACTTTTTCAGCTTTTTCAGAATCATTCCAAAAATCAGGATCCTGCGTTCGGATATCCTCTTCTATTAATTCTATCTCCTTGCTTTCGATGTCAAAGATACCCCCTCAACGCTTCAACGCGCTCTGCTGTCTTCTGTAATTGGTCGTTTGTAATCATGAGAAATGAATAATGTAAAATGTTAAATGAATAATAAAGAAAAATGCAATTACTTCACACGCTCAACATAATCGCCTGTTCGAGTATCAATTTTCACTTTATCGCCTGTGTTCACGAATAAAGGAACTCTGATTTCAGCGCCTGTTTCTAATTTTGCCGGTTTCAATGTATTGGTGGCGGTATCACCTTTTAATCCTGGTTCAGAATAAGTAATCACTAATTCAACGAAAGGCTTCAACTCTACACTCAAAATACGATCTTCTTCTGTGTCAAAAGTAATTTCAACTTCATTTCCATCTTTCAAAAATTGCGGAGAATTAATTTGTTGTTCTTGAACAAATACTTGCTCATAATCCTCAGTATTCATAAAATGAAACCCTTGTTCATCTTTAAATAAGAATTGATAATTTCTTCTTTCCACTCTCACGGTTTCAATTTTTACTCCCGCATTAAAAGTAATATCATATATTTTTCCAGAATTCAAACTTCGCAATTTCGTGCGAACGAAGGCAGGACCTTTTCCCGGTTTAACGTGTTGAAATTCGATAATGCTTACTAAATCATGACCATGCTTGAAACATAATCCGTTTTTAAAATCTGAAGTATTTGCCATAACATTTTTTTAGAGTAGCAAAAGTAGGATGAAATTTGAAAAAATCAAGTTTTATTTAGGGAATTATCAATGATTATAGATACTTTTTTACAATCCTTGAAGCCGTAATACAATAAATTATGCTTTTTTTACTCTTGTGACTATCAACACCACCAAAATAATTTCAATTTTCACAAGTTAATTCAAAAAAAATGACAACAAAACTTTTATCTTTGCGCCATGTCAAGTAAAATATTTGTTACTGGTGCAGATGGTTTACTCGGAAGTAATTTAGTTCGAGAATTACTGAAAAGAAATTATTCAATCACCGTTTTAAGTCAAAAAGGTCGTCATGTAAAAACACTAGATGGCTTACCATTAGAAAAAGTGGAAGGTGATTTACTGGATAAGGATTCGCTTCGTAAAGGAATGTTAGGATGCGATTTTGTGATTCATGTAGCAGCGAGTACATCCGTTTGGCCTACACGAAGTGAAATTACCAGAAAAATAAACATTGAAGGAACTAGAAATGTAATGGAGCTTTCTCATGAATTAAAGATTCAAAGAGTGGTTTACATTGGCACCGCAAGTACATTTAATTTTGGCTCTAAGGAGAATCCAGGCAAGGAAGACTCCCCTTACATCAGCGCGAAATATGGAATGGATTATATGGATAGTAAATATGAGGCACATAAAATTGTTAAGTCATTTGTAAAAGAAGGTTTACCAGTAGTAATTGTCAATCCTACTTTTATGTTGGGGCCTTATGATTCTGCACCAAGCTCAGGAGCTATGATTTTAGGTCTATACCATGGAAAAGTACCTGGGTATGTTCCTGGAGGTAGAAATTATGTTTGTGTAAAAGATGTTGCTGTTGGAATTTCTAATGCTTTAATCATGGGTAGAACTGGAGAAAGTTATATCCTCGGAAATCAAAATCTAGATTATAAAGAAGCTTTTTTACTAATGGCAAATGTATTAGAAGTAAAAGTTCCCGTTCGAAGAATTCCCAAATGGTTCGTGCTTACGTATGGAATGATTTGTTCTTGTTTAGGTATTGTTTTTAGAAAACGTCCTGCTGTTTCTTATAATCTTGCTAAAATTTCTTGTGATCAACATTATTTTTCATCGGCAAAAGCTGTAGAAGAATTGAAATTACCGCAAACTCCTATTGAAGAAGGAATAAAAGATGCAATGATTTGGTTTAAGGAAAATGGTTATTTAAAAAAATAACTCATTTACAATTAACTTTCAATTTTACGTCATTCTATTGAGCCAGTAAGAATAAAATTAATTCTTACATTTGTCAAAATTCATCTTTGTGAAATACGATACCACTTTTCATCCCGAAAATCTTATTCCGTTTTTAACCATAGTACTTTCCACTTTTTTCTTTAGTGTATATTGGTTTATTTTTGCTTCTGAAAAAATTAAACAGCGTTTTTATAAAAAATACTCGGGTGATGAAGGAACCATTCGCCATGTATTATTTACCAAATATGCAGGCTTCGTCATTATGGGTGTAGTTCCGGCTATCACTTTTTTAATTATTGCTCCAAAATATTCTTTGTCTGATTATGGAATTAGCTTCACAAAAGGAACCAATCTCATTACTCTTTATTGGTGTTTGGGATTATGTATTCCAATTATCATAATGAATTATTTCAATTCAAGAAGAGAAAAAACCTTTTCCATGTATCCACAAATTCGTGCAAAAGAATGGGATAAAAAATTAATCTTTAAATATTCATTGGCTTGGTGCGCTTATCTTTTTGGTTATGAATTTTTATTCAGAGGAATTCTTTTCATTCCATTGGTAGATTCCTTGGGAGTTTGGAATGCCATTGCCATTAATATTGCGCTCTATTCAGCTACACATATTCCAAAAGGAATGGATGAAACTATTGGAGCAGCACCACTTGGATTAGTATTATGTTTAATTACTTTACAAACTGAAACCATATGGGTAGCATTTATTGTTCATGTCGCATTAGCATTGTCCAATAGTTTAACCGCTCTTAAATTTCATCCAGAATTTAAAATAGTACAAAAACGTTCGTTATGAAAATTTTTGTAACAGGGGCCACAGGCTACATTGGTGCTTATCTCGTAAAAAATTTAGCTGAACTTGGTCATACTGTACATGCATTAGTTCGCTCAGCTGAAAAAGCAAAAAATATTTCTCATTCGAATATTATTTTTTTTAAAGGAGATATATTAGATAAAGATTCCATTGAAAAAGCAATGGAAGGATGTGAGCAGGTTTATCATTTAGCTGCATTTGCAAAAGTTTGGGCGAAAGAGGTAAAAACCTTTTTCGATATGAATGTAGTGGCAACGAATATGATTTTAGATGCTGCTATTAAATATAACGTAAAGCGTGTTGTAGTTACTTCTACGGCTGGTGTGTTTGGTGCATCCATTTCTGGAACTATAACTGAAACATCCGCAAGAGATTTAGATTTTTTTAATGAATATGAAAGTTCAAAAGCTCTTTCTGAATCAAAAATAAAGGATTATGTAATAAATGGTTTAGATGTAATAATAGTTTCTCCCACTCGAGTTTATGGTCCATTTCTATTTGGAAAAACAGAATCCATCACTCAATTAATTGAAAAATTTGTATTAGGAAAATGGAGATTTATTCCGGGTGATGGAACGAAAACAGGTAATTATGTTTTTGTAGAAGATGTAGTAGACGGACATCTTTTGGCAATGGAAAAAGGAAAAAAAGGACATACTTACATTTTGGGAGGACCGAATCATGATTACAATGATTTTTTTGCAACCATCTCAAAAATTTCTGGAGTAAAAAGAAAAATGATTCATATGCCTATCGGATTGCAAATGTTATTTTCTAGAATGCAATTAATGAAAACTTGGTTTGGAAAAGAACCTTTGATTACCCCGAAATGGATTGCTAAAGGAAAATACAATTGGCAGGTAAGTCCTCAAAAAGCGATTGATGAATTGGGATTAAAGCCTCATTCCTTAGAGGAGGGATTGAAGAAAACTATTGATTGGTTAAACAAAAAGAAAAATCAAGGAGGATAAGGTCCTTTATAGTGAATGCATGGTGCATCTGTCCAACAAGCTTGATGTATATTCCAATTTACATTTTCTAAATCTTTATTAGTAATATTTATCTGCGCTAAACTTCCTTTCAGCCAATTATTCAAGCAGGATGTATCTACTGCCGAATAAGAATCTGATTCTTTTGAATAGGTTTTTAATACTTGATTATAATATGAAATATCCACTCTGTTTTTTTCTAAAATTACATAATCACCAGGCGGTAATTTAAAACTGAAGTGTCCGTTTTCATCGGTTGAGAAAGTCCAAAATACTTCTTCACTTACATCATTAAATTTTCCTTTTCTAACATAAAAAGTGGCATTTGGAGATGGTTTTGGTGAAGTAATTTCCATTAAAATGGCATCTGTAGGACGAGCTCCTCCGCAATAGGAATTTGAATGTGTAACAAAACCTGAAACTGAATATTGTTTCTCTTCCGAAATTTCATTTATTTCCTTTTCCGAAACAAAATGTTCATCAGGCGGAAAAGTTTTTTTTGCTTTGCAAGAAATAACAGCAAACAAAAATAAACTGAATATTATTTTAAATTTATAAATCATTTTCCAAACATAAAACCAACTTTAAATATAATTGGTGATAAAGGATAAATCGATCGAGGATCTTGAATAAAATCAAATAAGGCCATTATGTAATAATAAGAAGATTCGCTAAATGCACTTTTATATCCAATTCCTGCACCCGCCATATTTACGTTTACCCGCACTAATCCAAAACTCACATTATAATCTTGTAGATTTAAAACTTCATATTCTGCATGAAGAAAAAACATTTTACCCAATTCATGTCTAACAAAAATTCTACCGCCATAAATATGTGTTCGGTTTACTCCATTTGGACCCGATGCAAATCTTTGTGCCCAATATTGATAACTTGGACCAATTCCAAAAGTAATATCAGGATTAATTCGGTAGCCAATAAAAGGAGAAATATTAATGTAAGAAGTAGTTCCTAGAAAGATAGACAATTCTCCCCCGAAAGCCAATTTATCTTTAAACGGCCGTTTATTGAATTCGGCATTTCTTTCTGCACGAGTTTCGCCACCATCTGAATTACTCTGTGAAAATAAAGAGGAGAGTGAAAAAATTAAAATAAATACAAGTAAAACCTTTTTCATAAAACTTAATTATTGGGAAAATTTACAACCTATTTTTCAATTCTAAAAGTGTTTCTTGATTTATTACATGCTTACCATTGAAAGTCAATAAATCAAATTTTATGCCTTTCTCGTCAATTTCTTGAATAATCTGCTTTCTTCGTCCTTCAGGAAAGAATTCATCTTGCTCTCCTATGACCACAAAATTCTTCGAATCATTGAATATCCACTTTTCCTTTTCCATTGGTAAATCAGGAGGAAAAACACCTGCCCACATAACAAAATAAGTTGGTTTAATTTTTCCCATCATGTACCATCGACTTACAGTAGCCACTCCCTGAGAAAAACCAAATAAAATAATTTTTCCTTTAAAATCTTTTAATTCTAAATCTAAAATTCCATCTAATAAATTTACATAATCATTAATGTCATCTAATCGATCTTCCCGTGTCATCCAACTCGCACCAATTTTTTCATGCTTTGCATCTAAATAATAACGATGCAATCCCTCGGGAGAAATGATATAATTTTCTTCGTCTACAATTTGATGAAATTTTTTGATGAAGTTTTCTGCCAATTGGCCATAACCGTGACAAACTATCCAAACATTTTTAGTTTGTTCAGTCAATTCGCCCATGGTGAAATAGCGCGCTGTTTTAGGTGTG
>CAMBFX010000076.1 GCA_945865695.1 Chryseobacterium gleum
TTGGAATATATGGTGGCTACATTGAATAACGGAGGAGGATTTTACAAAAAGGAATTGTATCTGCACGAAGCAAGAATGCATGGAGCAAAAATAGAGCAACCTTGCGTGAATAAAAGCTTGGCACTTTGTGAAATAGAGAACGATAAAATTTATTTAGGATTAGGACTAATCAATGAAATTGAAGCTTCGGGATTGAAGGATTTGGTAGAGGAGAGGGAATTGAATGGAGAATTTAAAAGTCTTTCGGATTTTATTAATCGTGTTTCCATTTCCATTGAGCAATTGCGTTTGTTGATTCGTGTGGGAGCTTTTCGTTTTACAGGAATGAACCGTAAAAAATTATTGTGGGAAGCGCATGCTTTAATTAACCCAATGAAAAAAGTGAATCGAGGAAAAGAGTTATTTGAGATAGAAACCAAATCATTTAAGTTGCCGAAATTAGAAGATTCGGGATTGGAAATTGCTTTTGATGAAATTCAATTATTGGGATTTCCGCTTTGTTCACCTTTTAAATTATTGCGCGAAAAAATTCCATCTATGCTCACCGCCCGACAGCTACCGGGTTATATTGGTAAAACAGTCGATTTAACGGGATATCTCATTACCAACAAGCCAACAGCCACATCGAAGGGGGAAAAGATGTATTTCGGAACTTTTATTGATTTGGAAGGAAATTGGATCGATACCGTTCATTTTCCTCCATCGGCAAAGCAATTTCCGTTTAATGGCCCTGGTTGTTATCGTTTAAGCGGAAAAGTTACCAATGAGTTTGATTTTATTACAGTAGAAGTAACCGCGATGAAACGATTGCCAATGATTGATATGGAAAAAATTCAAGTAACAGACGTGGTGCATCCTGGAGCTGCAGAAGGGCAATTGAGCATGTTTGAAGAGAAATGGGCATCATAGAATGAAAGTAAGGTGAATGAATCGCTAATCGGACTTAGTTTAATTCTTGGATATAGAGTAATCACCTTCGTTACACCGAAGTTTTAACCGTGATCCCGCTGGGACTCGAACCCAGGACCCAAACAATCGCTTTATCCATCCTTAAAACTAATCATTTTCACTCTTAGATTTACAAAAATGCTTTCACTTTCTTCGGGTTTTTCTGTACCCGTTTCTACGAACTATCGTAGGTGAGTAATGTAATATTGTTTGAAAATCAGAAAATTAGGGCTAAATTGGATGAAATAGAATTTACTGAATTAAACAAAAACACTAAATCTGCGTATATTTACGAAACAATACATTTCATCATGGTAATGATCATCAAACAAGGGAGTGACCGTAATACTATTATTAAGTTATGGGAGCGTCTAAAAAAGAATAATAAAGGCTTCTCAGCTAAAACCTATTGTGGTGTGCTGAAACTCAAATCTCATCCGCTGGATATTCAAAAGAAGATGCGTGATGAATGGAACTAATATTGTAATTGATACAAATATTGCGTTGTATCTTTTATCCGGAAATGAGACGGTGGCAGAAATACTCGAAGGATCTCAATTACATATTTCATTCATTACTCAACTTGAATTATTAGGATTTAAAGGTATAACTCCACAAGAGAAAAAAAGCATTGTGCGATTTATAGCTCATTGTCATGTTACGGACATCAATGATGCAATCAAACGTGAGGCGATTGCTATCAGACAAAACTATTCTTTGAAATTACCAGATTGTATTATTGCAGGCACTGCTTTGCATTTAGATTTACCTTTACTCACTGCAGATAAAGCTTTCAAAAAAATTAGCGAGTTGAAACTTGCACTTTTTGAAGAAAAGTGATTTTTAGATGTGAATTTTCATTCATTTTATTTTTGAATTATGAAAATACTAATTGATATTAAAGACGAAAAAGCAGATTTTATGTTGGAACTTCTTAGAGATTTATCATTTGTTAAAATTCTATCTATATCTAACGAAAAACACGACATATTAAATGGCACTAAAAAAGCAGTTAATGAAGTTAAATCTCACAAAGAAGGAAAAATTAAATTGAAATCTGCAAAATAATTACTTAAGTAGCATTGATAAATTCATCCCTAATTTCGAATTATTATCAATCATAAACATCCTCCTTCGGCTTAATACATTTTCCTGTTTTCTTACACCTACAAATCGTACATTTTCCATTTAAATTGGTTTGAATTCGTTTTTTCATAGCTGTTTTCATTCGCGCTTTTAAATCAAAATTCAATGGAATATTGTAATACACTTCATAAGGCGTGCGAGGTTGGTGCTTGTAATGTGGACGAAGTTCATTATAATCATTCACAGCCCATGCTAAATGATCAGTTACTTCTTGAGCAGAATAGAATTTTTCTTTAGGCAAATATCTCCCTTTCAAAGTTCCATGAATGGCTTCTACAGGAGAATTGGAAAATTCAATGTCTTTTAAAGCTGTAATCCGTTTAACTCGATGCATACTCAATCTCTTTAAGAAATCATGCACTTTGTTATTTATATTTTCCGAGCCTCCATCTGTAACTAATTGTGTAAAAATAAATGCACCCTGTTTTTCTGGCGAGGTTATCTCGCCATCGCGAGCGTTTTCATCAGTAAATTCGCCTCGCGATACTAGTAAGAAGATGAGTCAGTAATTTTAATTAATATCACCATTTTTGAAAGCTAAAAATGGATATAATGTAGTGTATATACTACATTAATAACTAAATATTGATTTAATGTAGTAAAAAGGCAACATTTTTTAAATGAATTATAATTTTTTATTATATTTGTAGTGTATCTACTACTTTAAGTTAAAAATATAAGATAATGTTGCAAAATAATTACAATATGGATTGGTTGGGAATGAGTGATCAGGCTATCGTCAGGGAATTAGGTTTTTTTTTGAAAGAAACTCGTTTAAAGAAAAATCTTACTCAAATGGCTTTGGCAGAAAAAGCAGGAATTCACCGAGTAACTCTAAATGAATTTGAATTAGGTAAACGAGGTTCTCTAAAATCATTTATTCAGGTTCTTCGTGCTTTAAACGAATTGGAATTATTAGAGGTGTTTAAGGCAAAAATAGTAATTAGTCCTTTGGTAATGGCTAAAATGGAAGCAAAAAAGCGTAAGCGCGCTTCGCGAACTTTGTTGATGAAAATTAAACCAACCAATGAGAAAACAAAGACAATGATGAAGAAAGGCAATAAAAAGAAAAAAAGATGAATACAGCAAGAGTAAAAATATGGGGCGAATATGTAGGAGCTGTTTTATGGGATGCTGAAAGAGAAATAGGAATTTTTGAGTTTGAGCCCGCATTCATAAAAAAGGATTGGGATTTATCTCCTTTTCAAATGCCATTGAAAGAAATAAAAAGAGGGAATACTGTATTTGAGTTCAATCGGTTGAACAAATACACATTTTATGGTTTGCCCGGATTATTGGCTGATGCATTACCCGATAAATACGGTACACAATTATTGGACGCTTGGTTGGCTGCACATGGTCGCATGCCAGGAAGTATGAATCCCGTAGAGCGATTATGTTATTTAGGTAAACGCGGAATGGGAGCAATGGAATTCGAACCATCTACGAGAAATGAAAAAGATATTTCGGTCACTGTTGAGATTAAGAGTTTGGTAGAAATGGCCCAACAGATTTTAGGACAACGAAAATCATTTTCAACGAATATAAAGACAGATATTAAAAAAGGATTGGAAGATATCATCCGGGTGGGTACTTCTGCAGGAGGCGCTCGAGCAAAGGCCATAATCGCATATAACGAAAATACAAATGAATTACGATCAGGACAGGTAGCGGCACCGAAAGGATTTGATCATTGGATATTAAAGTTTGATGGTGTTATGAATAAAGAATTAGGTGATCCGGCTGGATATGGAAGAATCGAATTTGCCTATTATCAGATGGCTCTGGATTGCGGAATCGATATAAGTGAATCCAGATTATTGGAAGAAAACGGTCGCGCACATTTCATGACGAAAAGGTTTGATAGAATGAAAGGCAAAGAAAAATTGCATATTCAAACTTTATGTGCCATGCAGCATTATGATTTTTCGAGAGTGGGATTATATGCTTATGAACAGGTATTCCAAACAGTAAGATTAATGAATTTACCTGCCAAAACCCATGAACAATTATTTCGAAGAATGGTATTTAATGTGATGGCAAAAAATTGTGATGATCACACAAAAAATATCTCATTTATCATGAATAAAAAAGGGGATTGGAATTTAGCTCCTGCTTATGATTTGACCTATTCTTATAATCCAGAGAGCCAATGGGTGAATAAACAGAATTTATCAGTCAATGGTAAAACCAATTCAATAACTGAAAATGACCTTTTGAAAGTTGGTAAGGAAATGAATATTAAAAAAGCAAAAGAAATTTTATCACAAACCATAGATGTTTTATCCAACTGGTCTCTTTATGCGAAAAATGCAGGAGTAAACAAACAACAAATCAAAACGATTATGGGTAATTTGAAATAATCGTTAAGCGAGCAACCTTCGTTACACCGAAGTTTTAGGCTCCGAACTATTTCACCGCAGGTAAAAATGCGTAGTTAAGGTAGTCCCAAATCGATATTTGAAGAAAATCTCATTTGTATAAATCAAATAAATACCTTATTTTTAAACATGATTAATAAAAACAAGGGAGTCGCATTTTCGGGTCTCGTCCGGTTCGCGAATAAGTCGGTCTGCTCCACGATTAAAATCCTCAACGAAAGTTGGGGATTTTTTATTTATAACGCCCGTTCGCGCGGATTTACCACCACTGATGTTTGCGCGGATTTGCAACCCCATAAAACCTTCCAGAAGCAAGCTATTTGGCTGCAATCAGGGACAGGAAATTTAACACGTTGTTGACAGCTCTGTCAAAAAAGTGTCCAGTATCTGTAAACAAAGTGTCACATTCTACGTATATTTGTGGTAGAAAAAATAATCCTGCATGACAGCCACCGCCATACGTAAAAAAATCCACCAGTACATTGATACTGCAGATGAACAAGTAGTAAAAGCAATCTATGCTATGGTGAAGGAGTTGGACAAAACCCCTAGCTCCATGAAAAGGTTTTCTCTCGAAGAGTATAATGACAGTATTGAAAAGGCAGAGCGGGAAGTTGCTAATGGAAAGTTCCTTAGTCATTCAGAAGCACTCAAGCAAATCAGCAAATGGTAAGACTGAAACCGTTTGAAACCATCTGGTCAAAACGTTCACTGGACCAGCTACAACAAATTCACCACTTCATTGATCAGGATTCCCCTACAGGAGCAAAAAAGGTTGTAAAAGCCATTGCTAGACGTGTGGAGTCATTAAGCACCAATGCTATGATTTATGAGGCAGACAGGTTCAAGAAAAACAATGATGGAAGCTATAGAGCTACTTTGATTTATAAATACAAGATAGTTTACCGCATCACCCAAAAGCAGGTAATCATTCTTAAAATACTCCATACAGCAAGATTACCCAGAAAGTATTGAAGCCATAGCACAAATGAAAAGTAAGGCTGACCAGAGGAGTCGTAATAGAGAAATGGGTATGACAGTTCCTATACTGCAACTTTTAAGCATAATGCAGGATGATAAAAAATGGTAGGGTAATTAGCAGAAGGAGAACTTGCCGGGGGAGAGTACCATGCATCGTCTTGGATGATATCACTTCCATCAACAGTATTGCCCATACCAACTATATCGAACATCCTCATGGCTTCTTTTCCTTACACGTAGGCATAATCATTGGCTTCATATTCTATTTTGAAAATTCCACCTGTTGGTAATTGCACCGGTGATCCCGCTGGGACTCGAACCCAGGACCCAATCATAATTTATCTTATCTATCCGATAGCGCGAATTTTATTACTTTTTTAACGATAGTAGGGAGTAATCCGTGCGTCATACTTCTTCAGCAGTAATGTCAATATACCCTTATCACTTTCTTTTAATTGTTTTTAATTTCAAATATTAGTAATTCATAATTTTTCATGTCAACCAAATAAAAAGTCAGAATGGATTATTCAAGAACAATTGGGGCACGAATTAGCTTCGCTGAGAATAGTAATAAAATCCGCGCGAACGGGTAAGATGTAAGGATGCTTGGTCTCGCTTTAACATTCGTGTAGTAAAAATACGTCTAACTACTTTTGCTATTTATATGTCTAATCAAAATTGCCAATCTGCTCAAATCTTCCCTAAAAGAGTTCGAAAAAATGTCGGTCGGTTCCACGATTAAAATCCTCAACGAAAGTTGGGGATTTTTTATTTATAACGTTTTGGGTAAGAAGGCTGGACTGACAGTTCGGAGTTTATATCGAGTGAGGCTTTTGCTGAGTCGAGATAAACCCCTCCAGAAGTATTGACAGTATTAAGTATCTTAATGATTAACCATTTCCTAACAATAAAAACAAAAACAGTAACTTACTTATTTTATATCATTGTTTCGGATTTGGGGAGAATTATAAATCATTAAAAAGAAATAACTATAAATTAAAAAATATTATATTTACCATTTTTAAAGAAAATAGTTAAATCTTTTCTTTTCTCTCTTAATTTCACCTTTCCATTTAGATACAAAACCAGCTAATGTTCGAACATCATTCCATAAATTTTGAGATTTTAAAAGAACGCGCATTTAATTTGCGATGGGCTACTGTTCAAGATGGGGTTATTCCTCTAACAGCAGCCGATCCAGACTTTCCTTGTGCCACAGAAATAAAAGATTCAATAATAGAGTATGTCAAATCAGGGTATTTTAATTATGGTCCAGCCGAAGGGTTAACTGACTTTAAACAAGCGTTACATTTCTTTTTCAAAGAAAAAAGAGATTACAAACTTGCTGCAGAACAAATCTTACCTGTTGACAGCGCAGCATTTGGTATCCAAGTGGTCTGCAAGGCTATATTAAGCCCAGGCGATGAAGCAATTATTTTCGACCCAGTTGATTTTTTATTTCAGTTTTGCATAACACAAACCCAAGGAATTCCTGTAAGGTTTCCAATTCTTCCCGGTGCTAGCACTGTAGACTTCACTTTACTCGAGAGACTTATTACACCAAAAACTAAGCTCATTTGCCTTTGTAATCCGCTGAATCCAACTGGAAAAGTATTTACTCGTGAAGAACTCCTAGAACTTGGTCGAATTACAGTTAAACACAATTTAGTTGTGCTTTCCGATGAAATTTGGAGCGATATTGTTTTTACTCCCCATAAATTCACTAGTCTAGGAAGCCTATCTCCCGAAATTTCCGAGAGAACGATTACAGTAACTGGATTCAGTAAATCATACGGACTCGCAGGCCTTAGAATCGGAGTAATTGCTTCTGCGAATAAGGAAATATACCGTAAACTTTTCGAATCCTCTCTTCACACCCATACTGTGCATGGTGCCAATATCCTCGGACAAGTAGCGGGCATTGCAGCACTTACCAAAGCACAATCATGGCTAACTTCATATGTTTCTCATTTGGAAAAGATGAGAGCATTAGTAACAGAACGTATCAACCAAATGAATGGATTATCTACAATCGCTCCAGAAGGGTGTTTTGTAAGTTTTATAAATATTAAAGAGACAGGGCATAGTGCCGAAAGTTTTCAAAAATACATGCTAGAAAAAGCGAACGTTCTGGTGGTACCTGGATTGAGTCAGTGGTTTGGGCCAGGAGCTGAAGGGTATGTAAGAATTAGTTTTGCTACATCAAACGAAGTGCTAACGGAAGCCTTAAATCGAATAGAGAAAGCCTTATGAATGCAGTGATTATTGGCGGCGGAATTGCTGGATTAACCCAGGGACTATTACTACAAGATCTTGGGTATGAAGTTGTAATTTGCGAACGCACATCTAAACCAGATCACCGGGGTCACGCTTTTTTAATGAATGAAGATGGTCTGTCCATATTGAAGCCGTTTATAAATCGCGCTTTACATAAATTACAAACGAATAGCATAGACATTTTTTCCCTAAAACGTCCCACAAAAGAAGAATTAATAAAAATAAAATTAGATGGATGGTTTTGCCTTAAGCGAGTTGACTTAATTTCCTTTTTGATTTCACTCTTTGATCCTCATACTATTAAATTCAATTGCGAATTCGATCATTTTGAATACGAAGATGACAAAGCAACTGCTGTTGTTTTTAAAAATGGAAAAAAAGAAAAGGGTGATCTCTTTATTGGCGCCGATGGTAGTAATTCTGCTATCAGAGCTAGTTTATTCGGAGATACAAAATACACCCCAATAGAAGTAAAAGAAATTGTAGGAATTTCTTCATATACTAAATCATCCGAATACCAAGTTTTTGAGAAAATTCAAAGTTCCGATCTCGGATTGGCCTTTGGCTTTATACCAACAAAAGACAATAAATGTGTATGGTTTATCCAGTATGATGTTCGCCTTGAACCCTCAGCAGATTTATCCAATCCAACACATTTAAAATCATTTTGCTTTGAAATCCTTCAAGATTTTCCATTTGAAGTAAAGGAAGTTTTGAATGCCAATGATTTTACAACGTCATACATTTGGAACACACGAGATTTTGACTTACTTCCGAGCTTTCATAAAAAAAATGTTGTGTTGATAGGCGACGCGGCCCATTTAACCTTACCTTTCACTAGCGCTGGAACAACCAATGCAATCCTTGATGCATCAATATTAGCTGAATGCTTAAGCGAAGAAATAGAATTGGACTTGGCGTTTAAAAAATATTATGATAATCGTTCCACCAAATTACGCAATCACTTAAAGCAAGGAAGGGAATTAAAGAAGGTTTTCCTTAATCCACAAAAATTCAGCGAGCGTGGGTTTATACTTCCCTTGATTTCTGATAAATATTCCAAGAAAAAAGAATTAGCACCTAAGCCTTTAGTGATCTCCTATTTTACAGATCCCATTTGCTCTACTTGTTGGATTTTTCAACCGTTGCTGCGTAAATTGGAATTAGAATATGGCCACATTATCGATATCCAATATCATATGGGAGGACTTCTTCCTACTTGGGAAAAATATTCAAATGGGGCAATTAATAAACCGGTAGATGCTGCTCGTCTTTGGAATGATTTAGCAGATAAACACAACATGCCGATGGATGGCGATATTTGGATAGAAGATCCATTAGATAGTTCATACCCGCCTTCCATTGCATTCAAAGCCGCTCAAATACAAGATAGCGACAAAGCAATATCGTTTTTACGCAGAATAAAGGAAATGCTTTTCATCGAAAAAAAGAACATCAACAAATGGGTTTACCTAGAAAAAGCAGCTTTAACTAGCGGACTTGATGTTGCCCTGCTTAGAAAAGATATTGCGGGAAAAGGTCATGAACTATTTTTAGAAGATATAAAACATGCACACGAATTAGGAATACATATTTTTCCAACGCTGATATTTAAAGTAGATGGTTTTTCCCGACATAGCTTAAGGGGGACTCAACCCTATGAACGCTTAGAAGAGTATATTCTAAAATACGCCCCTCAAGCAAATAAAAAAACGATAACATTATCAATAGAGGAACTATTTCAACGATTCAATCAACTTACAGAGCAAGAAATTAATTTTATTCTTGGAATGAATGAACTGAAAATAAAAGAAGAATTGAAAAGATTGGAATTAAACGGGATTATCCACCAGTTCACATTAAAAAATGCTAAGTATTGGCAGATAATTAAATTAAAAATATAAAAAAATACTTTATAAATAGTCTCATTGAGGGCAATTAATCCTTTAAATAAAATTTATGAAATACCTCCTAATTTTTTTAACACTTAGCTTATACAGTAAAACAAACATGAAAGAGATTTATAATTTCTCCACTCAATCAAAGAGCAATGAATGGCGTATTGTCAACGACGGTGTTATGGGTGGTATATCCGAAAGTTCTCTAAAGCTTACCGATGCCGGACATGGACAATTTTCAGGTCACGTTTCATTGGAGAACTACGGAGGATTTGCCTCGATGCAATTGAACACAACAATTAAAATAGCCGAAGAAAAGACATTCATTGTTTTGCGCGTAAAAGGAGATGGTAAGAACTATGAGTTTCGATTAAAGGGAGATCTTTCGCAGTCTGAGTCTTATGTGCACCAATTTAGCACTTCAGGAGAATGGGAAAACATTAAGTTAAAAATCAGTGAATTTTATCCTCAGTTTCGAGGGCGAAAATTGAACAGCCCTAATTTTCATTTTGAAAGCATCGCGCAATTAAGTTTTTTGATTGCCAACAAGCAAGAAGAAGACTTTGAATTGTTGATTGATTGGATAGCTTTGGAGTGAATTCAACGTTGGTAATTATTATTTTGTAGAATAGTAAAACCTAATGACGACAAGAAAGCCGAACCGATAAAAGTAATTTGGTGAAAAAGATGGTTTAGTGTTGCCTTTGCTATCCATTAGCAAACTTATTTCGGCTTGCCTGTTTGTGTTTTGTCATCGCGACGAAGCGGTGAAGTAAAACACCTATTTTGCATTTATCTTTTTACCGTAAGTTGGAATCATCTTCGCTAATTTTTGTTTAGTAGCCGCATCCAACGTAAAGCAAGTTTCTATAACATCAAGCATGACTTTTACCGAAGTTGCTGCGCCCGGACTTGCTCCTAACAAGCAAGCAAGGCTTCCATCTTTTGCAGTGACTAATTCAGTACCAAATTCAATCACACCTTTTCCATTCACTTTTTTTATCACTTGCACTCTTTGCCCCGCTACAGATGCTTTCCAATCCTTTGGATTTGCGTTTGGATAATACTCTTTTAAAACATTAAACCTTCCTGCTTTTGATTTAAACAATTCTTTCATTAAATATTTTGTTAATCCTAAGTTTCGAGCGCCCGCATCAAGCAACACACCAATATTGTTTAATCTAATGGATTTAAAAAAATCTGTCCAACTGCCATGTTTTAAAAATTTGGTTGACATGCCTGCATACGGCCCAAAAAGCAAACACTGCTTTCCATTGATGGTTCTCAAATCAAGATGCGGTGTTGACATGGGAGGAGATCCCACAGTTGGCCTACCGTATACTTTAGAAAAATGTTTTGCAACAACCTCTTGGTTATCGCAAATTAACCATTCGCCAGAAACTGGAAAGCCGGCATAACCCTTCGCTTCAGGGATTTCTGATTTTTCTAATAAAGTAATAGCGGCACCGCCTGCACCAATAAAAACAAATTTTGTTTCAATTTTACTTAGTTCGTTAGTGAGTACATTTTTTTGTATTACGTTCCACTTATTGCCTATTTTATATAAATCAACAACTTCGTGATTGGTATTTATATCCACATGATGTTGGTGAAGATTCTCAATAAAATACTTTGTAATTTTACCATAGTCAATATCGTAACCGTCATGCACCGTAATTGCGCAAGGTTCATTGCTGCTTCTGCCCTCCATCATTAATGGTATTTGCTTTAGCAAATCCTCGTTTGTAGCGTAGTATTCTAAATCTGCAAATTCATCCGATTTTGTCATTGTTTCCCACCGTCTGCGCAAATAATCTACATCTTTTTTACCGGTTACAAAACTGATGTGTTTTGAGATGGTGTAGATGTCGGACTTTATTTTTCCACTAGCTATTAAGTGTTGCCAAAACTCTTCCGATTTTGAAAATGCTTTATGAACATTAATAGCTTTAGAAATATCAATGTTACCATTTGTATCTTCGGGAGTATAGTTTAATTCGCAATAGCCGGAATGTCCAGTGCCAGCATTATTAAGGCTTGACGAACTTTCTTGTGCACCATTGTTTCTTCGCTCACTTATTTGAATTTTCCAATCCGGAAAAAGTTCAACAAGTAATGTTGCAAACGTTGTGCTCATTATACCTGCACCAATTAAAAAAGCATCCGTTTCTGTTTTATGGAGATGGTTATATTTTGATTCCTTCATGTTTAATACTTAAAAAACAAATTTAAACGAAATAACAATCCGCTTCACGGTTATATTTAAATTGTTAAATGGATAAATTACAAAATTATACTCCCTGGCCGAACAAATACATAGCAACGCACGGCGCAAATATTACGATGAAAAGCCCAAGTCCTATCACTAATAGTACGCTGGCTACAGGCTAACATTGAAGTTTAAATAAGATTCCAAGACTTGTTAACGAACAAGATAATGCTCCCGTAATAAGTGTTACTTTTTTTTACTCCGTTTTTTAATATAAACTTTACATAGATTTCACTCAAAAAAAGTCAAAAACATTAATCTTTGCAATAAAAAATGGAATTATTTATACTGTTTTTTACAGGATTATTCTCTGTTATGAATCCTTTTGGCACAGTACCTGTATTTGTAGGTTTAACAGAGGATAAAAATAGGCTGGAGCGAAATAAAATAGCATTTTGGACATCCTTAAATGTTTTAATAATATTACTTATCTCATTTTTTGCTGGAAAGTACATCTTATTATTCTTTGGAGTTACATTGAATTCGCTAAAAATTGCAGGAGGACTAATTATTGTTTCATCAGGTTTTGCATTGTTGACGGGAGATTTTAACAAGCACAAAGGGATAAAAAAAGAGAAAGTAAAAAGAGATATTGAAACTCGATCTGATATTTCATTAACTCCTTTAGCAATGCCTATGATAGCTGGCCCAGGAACAATATCATTATTAATAACGTATAATCAGGAGCTTGAAGGATTAAATAGTATGTTAATTATAATTGGAGCAATTGTATTGTCTACAATTTGTATATATTTAATATTGAAAAGTTCATTTTATATTGTCAAAATACTTGGAGCTTCTGGAATAAATGCATTATCAAGAATTATTGGTTTCATTATTATTGCAATTGGTGTAGAATTTATTATTTCAGCAGTTGTTAGTGTTTTTAATATCGCCTAAAGTTTTCGGGCTTGGCGAAGTTGGCGATTTTCACCATCCCGATAGCTATCGGGATTGATTCGGAGAACCAATGTTTGATTAACCACAAATTTTTCTGCGCAAGTTTAAACCACATATGTATTCAAGGCACATATACTTGCCATTATTCTTTTTTTCTTAATACATCATTGATTTATGCCATTTTTGAAATCATATGTCCCAAAATCGGCTCACATTTTTCCTTGCAACATGCATAATATTCGCTGTGTTTCCACGTATCTGATTTGGGTGATTGGCCCCACCAAAATTCAGCAATGGCAAGCGGTTGCATTTTATTTTGAAAAGCGAATTGTAATAATTTCGGACCAGCACATTCGCCAGCTCCTACGGGCGGATTTTTATATCCTGCTTTCTCAAAAATTTCTCTCAAGCTTTTTTCTTCTCCGTTTTGATTCAGGAAATGATAATGATCAAATATTTTATTTTGTAAAGCAGTGGAGTGGTTTTTTCTTTTTTGCTTAAGTTTTTCTATTTCTTTCTCAAAGCCTTCTCTTTTTTCATCTTCTACTTTTTTTATTTCGTTGATGATGTTGGTTAATTCTACCATTCCCACATTCACAAAACTATTTTCGTATAAACTATCAAATACAGGTGGAACGAATTTTGGAAGATGATTGGTTCCGGCCATTTTTCCTGAGAAAGCTGCCAAATATCCTATTTCATTCTTTTCATTTTTAGCAATCAAAACGCCAAACATTTTTCCGATAATCATTCCTTGTTGATTTTTAGCTAAACCAAAATTATGATGCCAATCGGTTTGAGTTTTTAAATATGCTTGAACTTGTTTTGCAGCTAAAACACAAAGTGGATGTGGAATGCCGTTTTCCATTAAGTGAAAATGAGTAGGAATAGAAATTTCTGGTGAAGGAAATTCTAAAGCAGTAAATAAAGTTGGAGATGAATTCATTTAATAGAAAAATTGATGGAAGATGATAAATGATTCCTTTAATTTTAAATGTAACGGTATGTTTTCACTTTTGATTTTAGATGCTGCAAGTTGATTAACCAAATCAATAGTTGGAAATTTAAGTAATTCATTATGCGTTTTGTCTTTCATTGTGCAATTGGAAGTGAGTAAATGGATATTGGACAAAAGGGTTTCTGTTAATTGGATAAATGAGTTATCCTGAACAAGTTTAAAATTTTCAATGGATGATTCCATATTTCTACTATAAACCAGCATGGAATCGTCTACTTTCCACTTGGCTCCATCGTTGAGTGGTAAATCATCAGGAGTGTGTTCGTGTGTTATTTCGTTTGATGGCGTAATTTCTTTTTGGGTTTCATTTTTTTCTTTGTTTGATTGGCAAGAACTCAAATATAAAATAATAAAGATGATGGTTATTTTTTTCATATTTAAAATTAGTATTTGTAAAATTAGAAAAAGAATGGAGTTTTTCAAGTATCCAATTAAATGATTACTTTTCATCTCTAAAATTATTTTTATTATGACTTACTGGCTGGCCAAAACTGAACCTAATGTTTTTTCTTGGGATGATCTTGAAAAAAAACCGGCTAATTGGGATGGTGTGCGTAATTATGCCGCAAGAAACCACCTAAGAGCGATGCAAAAGGGCGATTTGGTTTTTATTTATCATAGTAATATTGGTAAAGAAATTGTGGGAATAGCAAAGGTTACCAAAGAACATTTTCCAGACCCAACAGCTAAAGAAGGCGATTGGTCGGCTGTGGAAGTGAAAGCGGATAAGAAATTCAAGAAGATATTAACGCTCGAAGCTATCAAAAATCACCCTACATTAAAAAATATGACCATGATTAAAATTGGGCGATTGTCGGTAACACCAGTTACAGCGGCAGAGGCGAAGTTGATTTTGGATCTCACTAAATAATTAATAATTAATAATGAAAGTCGGTGCTTTCTGATTTATTTTCTATTGCTGTAACTCAATAATCTCCCATTAATAATGTTCAGCGTTTTTCTCTACCTCATGTCTTCGCTCTACATCCTCGCAGGCATCAGTCATTTTATTTATCCTAAATTCTATTTAAAAATTATTCCACTATGGTTGCCGTATCATTCTTTCATCAATTACGGAACGGGTGTTTTAGAAATTATTTTTGCTTTGATGCTTATTCCGGCTTTTACACGCGTTTTGGGCGCATGGTTAATTATTACATTACTCATTGCTATTTCTGCCCTCCATCATTAATGGTATTTGTTTTAACAAATCCTCGTTTGTAGAGTAGTATTCTAAATCTGTAATGCTCCCCATAATTTAGACTGTTCATTGAGTTAAAATAATAGGTAAATTTAACCATAAAAACAGTTCAAAATGCGAAAAGAGAGAAGAAATTTAACAGGCAGTTTCAAGGCAAAGGTTGCCTTGGAAGCCATTCAAGAGAAAAAAACGGTGGCTCAGATAGCCCAAGAGTACGACTTACATTCCAATCAGGTCTCGGCATGGAAAAAGCAACTATTATCAAGCAGTG
>CAMBFX010000077.1 GCA_945865695.1 Chryseobacterium gleum
TTTACTTGCATGAGTTTCTTATCCAGTTCAATAGTGCATTTTCCGGCTTTCAGGTCCCAGCGGGTCGCCAGTTCGCGGATGGCCGAGTTGATCGAATTGTCGATGGTTTGGAGGTCGGCCTTGGAAACGATGTCAAATGAGGGCATAAACTTGTATTTTAATAAGTTAACAGGTGCAAATATAATCAAAAGGAGGTCTGTTAATAAAATAAATAGGGCTTTTTTTTGTTATTGTGTTCAAAGTTTTGGTACTTTGTAATAAGGGTCATCGACAGTATTAATGTCGAAATGTTGATAAATATCCTGTCAAAAATTTGGTACTCGTCTTAAAAGATGCAATATTTGCCATGTTGTTTAGATTTAAAGATGAGGAAGGCTAGGTGAAGGAAGGTCTTTAGATGTTGAGAAACAGTTCTTAACACTAAAGACAGCCCCCCTGCTGACGAGCAAAGGAACCCTAACCCCCTCACCTTTTTCATCATTAAGTGTAAGCAAAGCAGGTTTGTCTTCTTAAATATGTTTTTACAGCATATTTTTTCTCAAGCTTGTTTTTAATAAGTGTATTACATCAATTAAAATAAATGTTTAACCCAACTCATTTCACTAAATGTAAGTGAGTAAAAACAAAAAAGTATGTCAACAGCAGCAGAAAAAGAAATCGCTACAGCAGCAGCAAGCCAAAAAGAAAAAATGAAGGCTCTCCAAGTTACCTTGGACAAAATGGAAAAAACCTATGGTAAGGGAGCAATCATGAGATTGGGTTCCGGAGCCGTAGAACAAGTAGAAGTAATCCCAACAGGTTCTTTAACTTTAGATATAGCACTTGGAATTGGTGGTTTTCCTAAAGGAAGAATCGTAGAAATTTACGGTCCTGAATCTTCTGGTAAAACAACTTTAGCTATTCATGCTATTGCCGAAGTACAAAAAATGGGCGGTATTGCAGCCATCATTGATGCCGAGCATGCCTTTGATCAAATGTATGCCAAGAAATTAGGTGTAGATATCGAAAATCTTTTGATCTCTCAGCCAGATAATGGTGAGCAAGGATTAGAAATTGCCGATAATTTAATTCGTTCTGGCGCGATTGATTTAATCATTATTGACTCTGTTGCGGCTCTTACGCCAAAAGCGGAAATTGAAGGTGAAATGGGCGATTCTCAAATGGGATTGCAAGCAAGATTAATGTCGAAAGCATTAAGAAAATTAACGGGTTCTATTAATAAAGCGGGATGTTGCTGCATTTTCATCAACCAACTTCGTGAAAAAATTGGAGTGATGTTCGGAAATCCTGAAACCACAACGGGTGGAAATGCATTGAAATTTTATGCTTCTATTCGTTTAGATATTCGTAGATCTGGTCAAATTAAAGACGGAGAAAATATCGTTGGTAATCGTACAAAAGTGAAAGTAGTGAAGAATAAAGTTTCCCCTCCTTTCAAAGTAGCCGAATTTGATATCATGTACGGAGAAGGAATTTCTAAAGTAGGTGAGATCGTTGATATCGGAGTGGAAAAAGAAATCATTAAGAAAAGCGGATCATGGTTCAGTTATGGTGATACCAAATTGGGTCAAGGTCGTGATTCGGTGAAACAATTGTTATTGGATAATCCTGAATTAGCTATGGAATTAGAAGATAAGATCAAAGCTGCGATAGCAGTGGCGAGTCTATAAGAAATAGAAGAGAATCGCATTACGTTGCCATGGTTGTATATGAAGGGGTTTGTGGACACGGGGCAAATTGTAATTGTAATTCTCCAGATGAATTGTTAGGTTAGTAAAAGGCGGCTCCGAAGATTTCGGGGTCGCCTTTTTGATTTTTATGAATTAACTTAGTTCTTAGAATACAATAATTAAAGAAGAAACAAACCGCAGAGTCGCTGAGGAACGCAGAGGAAGAAATTTGGAATTTGATAAGTGATGAATAAGAATGAAGAATGGTTCAACTTTAATTGATTAGAGTGTTTTTAATATTTACGATAAACAATTCTGCGTTCCTCTGCGCCTCCGCGGTTAAATTTCTAAAAAAGACACGATTAATTTCTTAAATAGTCTTAGCCGTTACCTTCCTTTTCCTTACACCTGTTAACCTTTCCCGAATTTTAGTGTCTTTCTCCTCGAAGAAATCATTATTTTTACGGCATGAAGAAAAATGTATATTTATTATTGATTATTTTATTAAGTATCGGCTTTCAATCTTGTGGCAATAGTGAGGAAGAAAATACTGATAATAAAGCGGAAGTGAAAAATAAGGAGCAGCCTGTAGACACTACGAGCGATGCGGTTAAATTAGAACAAATCAATGCTAAAATACGGATGGACCCGAACAATCCGAATTTCTATAATGAGCGTTCGTATTTCTATTTTAAGAGCGCTAAAATGGAAGAAGCTTTATTGGATATTAATCGTTGCATAAAAATTGATTCCACTATTCCAGATTTTTATATTTCAAGAGGTGACATTTATTTCGCTCAATTAAAAGTGGAGGAAGCTAAAAATGAATTTGAAAAGGCAAAGAAAGTAGATTTGTTTTTTTATAAAGCCGATTTGAAATTAGCAAAACTTTATCTCTATCTCCGCAATTATAAAAAGTCGATGGAATACGCTAACTCCGCTTTAAAAATTGATAAGCATATAGCTGAAGGATACTTTATAAAAGGAAGTGTTTATGAAGAAATGCGTGATTCTGCAAATGCTTCTTCTTCTTTTCAAACAGCCATTGAGCAAGATCCAAATTATTATGATGCGTATATTCGTTTAGGAATTTTATATTCTAAACTTCCTAAGAAAAATAAAAATCGAGCATTAGCTTATGATTATTTTAATTCCGCTATTGATCTTCGTCCAGATTTTATAGAAGGTCATTATGATAAAGCACTTTATTGTCAGGAAAATGAATTACATGATGAAGCTTTAGAAGAATATGAAAAAATCATAGCTATTGATCCAAAATTTGAATCGGCTTGGCATAATAAAGGATATGTTTATTTAGTATATAAACAAGATTTTAAATTAGCGATTGAGTATTTTACAAAGGCCATTGAAATAAAATCTACTTATGTGGGCGCGTTTCATAATCGTGCATTGGCTTGGTTAAAATTAGGGGATATTCAAAGAGCAAAAGCTGATTTTAATGCTGCATTGGCTATCGATCCGCAATATGATAAGTCGGCCATTGAATTGGATAATTTGGATAAGGGGAAAATCAATTAGCTAATTGGTTAATTAGCAAATGTGCTAATGAAATTCAAAAAAATAATTTTGTAATTGTAGAAGAATCGAAATCCAATAAAGATTTTAATTTCAGATCAGCAATATTGAATTTCGAATTCTCAAAATGTATCGTCTCCGGTACCGCAATTACTTTCATTCTTGCCGCTTTCCCTGCAATTACTCCATTCAAAGAATCTTCGAATACCAAACAGTTTTGTGGAAACACATTTAATTTTTTTGCTGTAGAAATAAAAACAGCAGGATGAGGTTTGCCATATTCTTCAAATTCTGCCGAATGAATGATTGTAAAATATTTTTTGATTTTTAATTTTTCCGTTACTGCATCAATAATACGCATCGAAGAAGCTGATGCAATCGCTAAAGGATAATTTTTAGAATGAAAATACTCGATGGTTTGAATGACACCAGGTAAAATTTCTCCTTTTTGGAGGATTAGCTCAATCACTTTATCAATCACTTTTTCTTTGATGATTTCTTGTGAAGGATTTTCCCAAGGAAATTTTGCATGCCAATGATTGACTACTTCATCAATTCGTAAACCAACAGTGGTAAAACACATTTCATCGGTCAATGTAATTCCTACTTCTGCAAAAATTTCTTTCTCGGCCTCTCTCCAGATAGGTTCCGAATCGATGAGAAGTCCGTCCATATCGAATATGATAGCTTCTAACATTTTACTTTTACTTTTTTTTAACGTATTTCACTTTTGACTCGGCAGCGATGTTTTTTGATGCTGAATTAGTTTTATACAGTTTCTTTTTTTCTTTGTTTTTTTTGAGAATTTTAGATAACAAAGTACGAGAATATTTTAATTCTTCTTTGGTCATCGAATTAGGATCTAAATAAATTTCTAAGTCTTTAAGTTTATCTTTCATTTGAAAAGTATTTTTGAATTAAATTATTAGCAGCTTTTTCATCCATAAAAAGATGATTTTTGTATAATAAAGTGCAGTTTAAATTTTCTATATAATGTGTGATAAGTTTAGTTTTAGATAAAAAAGCAATCACTCCTTTAAAACCTTTCCTATAAGATAATAGACAAGCAGCATGAGTTATGAATTAATTTTTGTTTGTATCCAAGATTTGTAATTCTCTAATAAATTTGATTTTTTAATTGACGAATCGATTTGTATCTGTTGAATCACTGCCTGGAAAATCTCTATACTTTCTTTTTTGGTGGGATTGATAATTTGCGACAGGTGATGCAATTCCTCAACTAATTTTAACTCTGATTTCAATAACATTGGAGTTTTTTTATTCATCAATAAAAGTTTCTTGTAAATCGAAGGAATAAGTTCGAAATTTTTCAATTCGTAATGACAAACCATATTCAAGATCATCATACGAATCATTACTTGAGCACGATCTTCCAGAAGAAAATTATTTAAAGTGGTATTGATTACTTTTAAAGCTTTATTAGGTTGTTGCGAGGAAACATAGATTGCCGATTTTAGATAATTGAAATAAATCAAATGGTAATTTTCTAATTTAAAATTTGATTTTTCAATTTCTGTTTCCATTTGCTGCACTCTCAAAATGGCTGATTTTATTTCACGATTCATTAGGTAATATTCCAATTCATGCGTATTGCAATGCATGAAAATGCGCTGTTGAACCAATTCTTTTCGGATATGTTTTAATTCACCAAATGCTTTTAGCTTTTGAATCGATTCGAAAAAATATTTTTTGTCTCCGTTTTTCTGAATAGCAATTAATCGACTATAAATAGAAACAAAATCAAGTGGGTTTTCTAAACCATAGGTTTTAGATTCTTCAATCATACGAATTAATTTCTCAATGGTCAGAGATTCTTTTTTCTTATCACCATTGACTAATGCATGATTCGCTTTTATAATCGAATAAAATACACGACCTGTAAATGTTTCTATTTCTTCTTCCTTACGAATAATAGGATGCTCTAGAATTTTATCCATTTGTGCCCGATGTGACGAATTAAATACTCCTTCTGCATTTAATTGGATGAAATAACTTTTATAATAAAGATTGGTAATTTTTTTTAAGTCATTTAAGAGCTTAAGGAAAACTTCTATCTGTTGATTGATTTCATTGGCGGCTTTTAATCCAATCGAATAACCGGCACATTTCTTTTTCCAAGTGAGAATATCAATCATTAAAGCATAGTTCTCACATTCTAACGCTTGGGTTTCTGATCTTGAAATCAACTTCAAACATTCAACATACATTCCTTTCTGAAAAAGAATTTCAATAGACAGCAACAATTCCTTTATTTCTAAATTGAGTGTTTTTGAATCATGAAAGTCATTCAGACTTTTTAATATCAGATGATAGAGGTAATTTCTGTCGGCCGAAAGAAATTGTGGATTCACATCTTGTTTTTTTAAAGCAAGTTTTATTTTATCATCGTTTTCCTCTTTGGCATGATCCAAAATATCAAAAAGAATCACATATTTGTTTTGAATTCCTATAGTATGTCGCTCAGAAAATATTTTAAAATATCTTTTTTCCGACATCGTTAAGTTGTGAATCAAGGTAAAAGCTGAGCTATTTTGTTTCATAAATTGGATTCAGACCTATTAAAAATAGTGTTTATTTGGCTTTAAATCAGAACTAAATGTACAATTTATGCTGAAACAGACCTACTAAAATGTGTAAATTTTAATTTTAAGGTATTCAATCACTTATCTATTTTTGGCACATCAAATGAAAACACAGAACCAAAATATGAACGTCATTATTATTATCCATTCCTGAAAAGGAAAGGATAATACTTTTTTTATAAAGTGGCCTTTCCAAATCGGAAAGGCTTTTTTTTGCATTTAAATTTACAAAAGAAAAAAGAAAACAAAAGTATAAAAATTAAAAATTGAATAATATGTACAGTAACGAAAAGACCGTTGTTTTTTACAACGGAGAATGGAAAAAAGCAAACGAAGTGAATGTTTCACCCTATGCTCAAACTTTGCATTATGGAACCGGTGTTTTTGAAGGTATCCGTTCTTACCATACACCAGATGGTACGCGTGTTTTCAAAGCAGAACAACATTATGAACGTCTTTTGCATTCAGCCAAAAGAATGCATATCCAATTGCCTTTTTCAGTAAAGGAATTAACTGCTCTTACCTATGAATTATTAGCGAAAAATAATTTAACAGATGCTTATATCCGTCCATTGGTTTATTGCGGAAATAATATGTCATTAACGCCAACCCAAGAGGTGCATGTTTTTCTTTGTGCTTGGGAATGGGGAAAATATTTAGGAGATCAACTTTTGAATGTGATGACTTCCTCTTATTTGCGTCCCGATCCGCAATCTTGTCATGTGGAAGCAAAGGTGACCGGTCATTATGTGAATTCTGTTTTGGCCACTTCTGAAGCTAAACAAAAAGGATTTGATGAAGCTTTATTGTTAGATCGAAATGGAAATGTGGCAGAAGGCCCAGGAGCTAATTTCTTCTATGAGAAAAACGAAGTGCTTTATACAGCTCCAACTGGAAATATTTTACCCGGAATAACACGAGCAACGATGTTTGAATTATGTGCTGAATTAGGATTTAAAATAGAAGAAAAGTATTTCACGCCCGAAGAGGTTCGTGGAGCGGATGCCGCTTTTTTTACAGGCACAGCTGCCGAGGTGGCAGGGCTTGCTGCGTTGGATAATGTAAAATTCAAATTGAAATGGGAAGATTCAATGGGTGCTTTGTTGCAAGCTAAATACAGAAGAAGAGTTGCCTTCAATGAATTTCAAAATTTTGCATTAGTATAATTTATGGAACTAAATCGTCATAGCCGAACTGTTACGCAGGATGAATCACAACCTGCTTCTCAAGCCATGTTATATGGAATAGGTTTATCAGAAAGTGATATGAAAAAAGCGCAAGTGGGAATTGCCTCTACCTGGTATGAAGGAAATACTTGTAATATGCACCTAAATGATTTATCGGCTTATGTTAAAAAAGGCGTTTTAGAGAATGGATTAGTAGGTTTACGATTTAATACGATAGGAATAAGTGATGGAATTACCAATGGCACAACTGGAATGCGTTACTCATTAGTTTCTCGTGAAGTAATTGCCGATTCAATAGAAGCGGTAACTGCAGCACATTTTTATGATGGATTAATAACCATTGCAGGTTGCGATAAAAATATGCCAGGGGCATTAATGGCAATGATTAGAGTAGATCGCCCTTCATTAATGGTGTATGGCGGAACAATCGCTTCTGGAAATTATAAAGGAAAAAAATTAAATATCGTTTCTGCTTTTGAAGCATTAGGAGAAAAGTATGCAGGAACCATAACCGAAGAAGATTTTAAAGGCGTTGTGAAAAATGCTTGTCCTGGTGCAGGTGCATGTGGAGGAATGTATACCGCCAATACCATGGCATCTGCTATCGAAGCAATGGGAATGAGTTTGCCTCATAGTTCTTCCAATCCAGCAATGAGTAAGGAGAAAAAAGAAGAATGTGAAAAGACCGGAGATTATATGAAACTTTTGTTGGAGAAAAATTTAACTCCTTCCAAAATACTTTCTAAAAAATCATTTGAAAATGCATTTACAGTGGTGGTAGCTTTGGGTGGTTCTACCAATGCGGTTTTACATTTATTAGCAATGGCTAACACTGCTCAAATCGATTTTACTTTGAAAGATATCACTCGAATAAACCAAGCGACTCCTTTAATAGCAGATTTAAAACCCAGTGGTAAATTTTTAATGGAAGATGTTTTTGCAAATGGTGGTTTGCCAGTAGTAATGAAATATCTTTTAGAAAAAGGTTTTTTACATGGCGATTGTTTAACAGTAACAGGAAAAACAATAAAGGAAAATTTAGAGAATGTTCCCTCGCTTAATAAAGAACAAAAATTAATATTACCAGTTGAAGCACCCTTAAAAACGAGTGGACATCTTAGAGTTCTCTATGGAAATCTCGCACCCGAAGGTTCAGTAGCTAAAATAACAGGAAAAGAAGGAGAAAAATTCAAAGGAAAAGCGGTTGTTTTTGAAAATGAATTTGAATGTATCGAAGGTATCAGAAATGGAAAAGTAAAAGCAGGTCATGTAGTGGTGATAAGATATGAAGGTCCAAAAGGAGGACCAGGAATGCCTGAAATGTTAAAACCTACTTCTGCATTAATCGGAGCTGGATTAGGAGATAAAGTTGCCTTAATAACCGATGGTCGATTTTCGGGAGGTACACATGGATTTGTAGTAGGTCATGTTTGTCCAGAAGCGCTAGATGGTGGCCCAATAGCATTAGTACAAAACGATGATGTAATAGAAATAGATGCTGTTCAAAATGCATTAACCTTATTAGTTTCAGAACAAGAATTAAGGAATAGAAAATTAAAATGGAAAATGCCAGAACCAAAAGTGAAAAGAGGAATACTTTATAAGTATACCCAACACGTTAGTTCAGCAAGCACAGGTTGTATAACTGATTTATAAAAAAGGAAATGAATAAGCATAAAAAATATAACCAAGAAGTAACAGGAGCCGAAGCAGTGATACTTTCATTGTTGGACCAAGGCGTAACCGATATGTTCGGATATCCAGGTGGAGCCATCATGCCAGTGTATGATGCACTCTATGATTATTCAGAACAATTGAATCATTATTTAGTTCGTCATGAGCAAGGCGCAACGCATGCCGCTCAAGGTTATTCCAGAGTTTCTGGTAAGCCCGGAGTAGTTTTGGCTACCTCAGGTCCCGGAGCGACTAATTTAATAACCGGAATAGCAGATGCGCAAATAGATTCAACTCCGATGGTTTGTATAACCGGACAAGTACATTCTCATTTATTAGGAACAGATGCTTTTCAAGAAACAGATGTAGTGGGAATATCCATGCCGGTTACTAAATGGAATATACAAGTAACCAAAGCAGAAGATATAGCACCTGCCATAGCAAAAGCATTTTACATTGCTACTACAGGAAGGCCAGGTCCTGTTTTAGTAGATATCACCAAAGATGCTCAATTTGGAAAAACAGTTTACCAGTTTGAAAAATGCGAAACAATCAGAAGTTATTTTCCGAAACCAATGGTGGAGAAATCGGCAATAGAAAAGGCAGCATCTTTGATAAATTCAGCAAAAAAACCATATATACTTTGCGGACACGGTGTTTTATTATCGAATGCAGAAAAAGAATTAATAGCGTTCGCAGAAAAAGCAAATATTCCAGTTGCTTCTACTTTATTAGGTTTATCAGCTTTCCCTGCCAACCATGAATTGTATGTAGGATATTTAGGAATGCATGGAAATTATGGTCCTAATTATTTAACGAACGAATGTGATGTTTTAATTGCGATAGGAATGCGATTTGATGATCGTGTAACAGGGAATGTGAGCAAGTATGCAAAGCAAGCAAAAGTGATCCACTTTGAAATAGATCCATCCGAAATAAATAAAATCATACCAGCAGATGTGGCGGTTTTGGGTGATGCTAAAGAAGCATTGAATTTACTTTTACCAATGGTAAATGCCAATACTCATACTGAATGGTTAAATGAATTTAAGAAATGTGAAGCAATAGAATTCGAGAAAGTGGTGAAGGAAGCGATCCATCCTCATTCGGAAAAATTAAAAATGGCTGAAGTGGTTAATCATCTTTATGAATTAACAGAAGGCAAAGCAATTGTGGTAACAGATGTGGGTCAACATCAAATGATCACTTCTCGTTACTATAAATTTAATGAGCCTAATTTAAATGTTACCTCTGGTGGATTAGGAACAATGGGATTTGGATTGCCTGCAGCAATAGGTGCAAAAATTGCTAGACCCGAAAAACAAGTGATAGCAGTGATTGGTGATGGCGGTTTTCAAATGACCATACAAGAATTAGGAACCATCATGCAAAGCAATGTAGGAGTGAAAATAATCATCTTAAATAATAATTTTTTAGGGATGGTTCGTCAATGGCAACAATTGTTTTTTGATCGGAGATATTCGTTTACCGAATTAAAAAATCCGGATTTTGTGAAAGTAGCCAGCGGTTATGGCATAAAAGGTAAAAAAGTAACGGAGAGAAAAAATGTAAGGGAATCTTTAGCCGAAATGTTGTTAAGTGATGAGGCATTTCTACTAGAGGTAGTAGTGGAAAATGAAGAAAATGTTTTTCCTATGGTAACTACCGGAGCAAGTGTTTCAGAAATAATATTAGAATAGTATGAATAAAAAATTCACCATATCGATTTTTACAGAAGATAAAATCGGATTATTAAATCGGATAACGATAATATTTACCCGAAGACATATCAATATCCAAAGTATAACCGCCAGTGAAAGTGAAATAAAAGGCGTGTATCGTTACACGATTGTAGTGGAGGTGCAAGAAGAGCACGTGAAAAAACTGATTGGTCAAATCGAAAAACAAGTGGAGGTTTTAAAAGCTTTTTATCATCTGGATGAAGAAATTATCAGTCGTGAAATAGCTTTGTATAAAATATCTGCTCAAGCATTAGCGAAGAGTGAAGAATTAACTCTTTTATTAAATGAACATCAAGCAAAAATCGCCATCGCCAATGCAGAGTATTTAGCGATTGAAAAAACCGGAAATGAGAAAGAGATAAAATTATTATTTGAAAAATTAGAGCCTTATGGTATGTTAGAATTTGCAAGAAGTGGAAAGGTGGCTATTACTAAACCAATGAAAACATTATACACTTATTTGAAAGAGTTAGAAAATAAAAATAATACAGTTGTTAAACATTTTAATTAAATAATTATGGCAAAGATGAAATTTGGAAACGTAGAAGAAAACGTAATGACAAGAGAGGAATTTCCATTGGCAAAAGCACAGGAAGTTTTAAAAAATGAAGTGATCGCTGTAATTGGATATGGCGTTCAGGGTCCTGGACAATCACTCAATTTAAAAGATAACGGAATGAATGTAATCGTTGGTCAACGTAAAGGTGGAAAATCTTGGGCAAAAGCGTTGGCAGATGGTTGGGAAGAAGGAAAAAATCTTTTTGAAATAGAAGAAGCTTGTAAAAAAGCAACCATCATACAATATCTTTTATCGGATGCCGGTCAAATCGATTCTTGGAAAAATGTTTTGCCATATTTAACAAAAGGAAAAGCACTTTATTTCTCTCATGGTTTTGGAATTACTTTTAATGATAAAACAGGAATCGTTCCGCCCAAAGACGTAGACGTAATCTTAGTGGCTCCCAAAGGATCGGGAACTTCATTGAGAAGATTATTTTTACAAGGGAAAGGTTTGAATTCTAGTTATGCGATATTTCAAGATGCAACCGGACGTGCCTTAGATCGCGCATTAGCCCTAGGAATAGGAGTAGGTTCTGCTTATCTTTTTGAAACGGATTTTAGAAAGGAAGTATATTCAGATTTAACTGGAGAAAGAGGAATCTTAATGGGAGCTTTAGCAGGATTATTCGAGGCACAATACAATGTATTACGTAAACACGGACATTCTCCCTCTGAAGCCTTTAATGAAACGGTAGAAGAGTTAACACAAAGTTTAATGCCATTAGTAGCAGAGAATGGAATGGATTGGATGTTTGCCAACACATCCGTAACAGCTCAACGTGGTGCATTAGATTGGAAAGGAAAATTTAGAGATGCCGCGGCTCCCGTTTTCGATGAACTATATGAAAGAGTTTCTTCTGGTAAAGAAGCAGAAAGAGTCATCGAAGAAGGAAGAAAATCTTCTTACAGAGAAAATTTAGAAAAGGAATTAAAAGAAATAAATGAATCAGAATTATGGCAAACAGGTGCCGTAGTTAGAAAATTACGACCATGATACTGGACAAAAAAAATATCGATCTTGCAGCAGAAAGATTAAGTGGTATAGTCACAAGAACTCCCTTGCAACAAAATTTTCTCCTGTCAGAGCAATTAGGTTGTCAACTTTATGTGAAACGCGAAGATTTGCAAGTGGTGCGTTCGTATAAATTAAGAGGCGCTTACAACAAAATGGTTTCATTAACAGAATCTGAAAAGAAGAATGGAATTGTTTGCGCAAGTGCAGGAAATCACGCTCAAGGTGTAGCATTTTCTTGTTTTAAATTGAATATCGAGGGAACAATATTTATGCCTGTTACCACTCCTCAACAAAAAGTGAAACAAGTAAAATTATTTGGAAAGGATAAAGTAAAAGTGATTTTACAAGGAGATACTTTTGATGATTCACAAAAATTAGCAGTAGAATTTTGTAAAACTAATCAAAAGACATTTGTACATCCTTTTGATGATGAAAAAGTAATGGAAGGTCAAGGCACAGTTGCCAAAGAAATCTTAGAGGAAGCAGAGTTTAAAATTGATTATTTGATTCTACCCATAGGTGGTGGAGGATTAGCTTCTGGAATGATTAGTTATTTTAAAGCGATGAGCCCAGATACAAAAATTGTTGGTGTAGAACCCATGGGCGCTCCCTCGATGAAAACATCCTTAGATAATAATGAAAATACTACATTAGAATCATTGGATAAATTTGTAGATGGTGCCTCTGTAAAAAGAGTAGGAGACCGAGCTTTTGAAATTTGTAAAAATCATTTGTATAAAATGATCACCGTTGCCGAAGGAAAAGTTTGTACAACGATTTTAGATTTATATAATCAACAAGCCATCGTTGCTGAACCAGCGGGTGCTTTAACTATTGCTTCATTATCATTATTGCAAGAAGAACTAAGAGGCAAAAATGTAGTTTGTGTTTTGAGTGGCGGAAATAATGACATATCTAGAACCGAAGAAATTAGGGAACGGTCATTAATGTACGAAGGATTGAAGCATTATTTCATCATCAGATTTCCTCAAAGATCAGGAGCATTGCGTGAATTTGTTACAGCCGTATTAATGCCCGGAGATGATATAGTGCACTTTGAATACATCAAAAAGAATAATCGAGAAAATGGACCAGCCTTTATCGGTTTAGAACTTGCTAATCCTGAGCGTTTAGAGTTGTTAAAAAAATCATTGTCGATTTTAAATTTCGAATTTGAATATTTAAATTCAAAAAATCATATCTTACAATATCTGATTTAGGTTTTGTTTAAATTACTTCATCAGACTTACTAAAATTTAATAGCTTTTTTTTGTTTATTTAATAGCTTTTTATAATTTTAAAAAATAATTTTTTTGCTATGAGAAATTTAACGCTACTTTCTTTTTTTACTTTTTTGTTTTTTACATCAAAGGCAACAACGTATTATGTCAACAACGCATCATTAACTGGAGATGTATATACAACAGCTATTGGTAATAATGCTAATCCGGGCACTTCCTCTTTACCTTTTGCCACTTTAACTTTTGCATTAACTGTTGCTACAGCTGGTGATGTGATTATAGTGGATGCAGGAACTTATTCTGATAAGGATTTGATTATTTCTTCAACGCAATCAGGAATTACTATTAAAGGGGCCAGTATTACATCTACCGTTTTTGACGGTACTCCACACGCCGGTATTTTTAATTTCATGACCTTAACTGGAACTAATATTCGAGTAGAAAGCATGACCATAACAGAATATGATAACGCAGGTGCTATTGATATTACCGCTAGTTCTGCATTGGATTCTTCTCGAATTTATTTTAAAGACATTTATTTTTACAGAAACGAAACTTTCACATCTTTTGATTCCAATCCACAAGGAGGTGCATTATGGATTTCAACTTCTGGTGCAAATATTCCAGCGGCTGTTTATTGTGATAATTGTCATTTCGGAGATAATTTGGCAGAGCAAGGTAGTGGAGGAGGAGCAATTTTTATTACAGGTAAATCTACTTTGATTGTTAAAGACAGTCGTTTTAGTTGCAACAACTCTCGTGGTGTTTTAACTACTTATGAAGGTGGAGCTATTTTTTTCAATCAAGCTCATGGTAAATTAAGAAGAACTTTTATTAGCGGTAGTAAGGTAATTGATCAACAAGGAGGAGCAATACGTACTTTAAATAATACGGCCACCAATTATAATTTGGATATTTATTCTTGTACGTTTACGAATAATAATGCACGTCAAGGAGCTGCTATTTATGTGGAAGGAAAATATACTTGTTCAATAACGAACTCCCTTTTTTATGCCAATAATGTAACGAGTGGTTTCGGCGATGGAGGAACAATCAATTGCACAAATAACGGTAGCCAACCTACCATGTCAATCATCAATTCAACTATTGCCAATAACAATGTAGTTAGTGGTGCAGATGGTGCCGGTTTATCCAACGAAAATGCAGCGAGCTATACCGTTTTTAATAGTATCATTTGGGGAAATGCAAATTTTAATGTGAATGCCACTTCTACTATCAATGCAACTTATTGTGATATTCAACCAGTAGGTGATATGCATACAGGAGTATTAGGTAATATTAATACCAATCCTTTATTCACAGGAGGAACAGATTTTAGCTTACAAGGCACTTCACCTGCTATCAATGCAGGTTTATTAGCAGGAGCACCAACGAATGATTTAACGGGCACCCTACGAAGCGGTAATCCTGATATGGGTTGTTTCGAATCTGGATCAACAAATCCTACAACAAGTTTGGCTTGTACCTTGTTTATGAACTGCACAAATCCAATTATCACTAGTTCTGCTCCAACATTATCTATTTGTACGGGAAGTGTTTTTTCTACGGCATTATCTTCTACACCTTCTGGCGCCACTTATGTTTGGTCCTCTCCTTTTGTTGTTGGGATAACAGGTCATTCTAATAATGGTACAGGAAATATTTCTGAAACATTAGTGAATACTACAAGTGGAGCATTGAATGTTTCCTATACGATCACTCCAAGTTTTGGGGTTTGCGCAGGCACACCGATTACATATACTCTAACGGTAAATCCAGTTCCAACCATTAGTAGTTCTGCTCCTGTTGATTCCATTTGTTCAAATACACTTTTTAGTACTTCCTTAACAGCTGATGTAGCCGCTGGTATTACT
>CAMBFX010000078.1 GCA_945865695.1 Chryseobacterium gleum
TTTCATCGCTTGAGAAACAAACCAACCCATGGTTGCATCTTTGATAGCTTGAGCTTTGGGAAGATTATCCCCACCATGTCCGCCCGAATTTTCCAACATTTCCTTGTAACATTTTACGTTCGCATCGTATTCTATTGGAAGCGGTGCAATACATTTTTTTCCATCTGTATCCAAGCTATCTAATTTTTCTAATCCTTTTTTATAAACGATGCTCGCATATCTTCGTGGTACATTTGCACAGATAAAAGCGAGTTTATTGGTCTTAGCAAATTCTACTAATGGCTTGTAATCCGTTTCATAATTCGGCCAAAGTTTGGCTTCATCTTTAAAACTTTTTTCTGAAATCGCTCCTGTTAAATATTCATCCATAATAATTTGATCATCGGCTTCAAACATTTCGGCTGCCAATACTAATTTATCTTTTTTTGATTGGTAGAATTCCTTGGTCAATTGTAATTGCAACCAATGCGCAATCGGATTATTATGCAATTCTCCGAAAAAATTTACTTCATTTTTAGAAAGTTCTTTGACCATATCTTCATAAGAAACTTCCTTTCCTTCGGCATTAAAGATTTTATAGGCTGGCTTATCGTCTTTTTTTCCTTTGAAAGTAAATGCCATTCCAGCAATTGCCAATAAAATCAACCCTATTTTTTTCATTTTTCCTAAATTTTCCTCTAAAATAAATAATTCTCATGAATAAACCTTCTTGTATCTTTGCACCATGGCAAGAGTCGTAGTAGGTTTATCGGGAGGAGTGGACAGCAGCGTGGCCGCTTATCTATTAAAGGAGCAAGGTCACGATGTGATTGGTATTTTCATGCGCAATTGGCATGATGAAACCGTTACATTGAGTAACGATTGCTCTTGGATTGACGATAGCACTGATGCAATGCTGGTTGCCGAGAAATTAAGTATCCCTTTTCAAGTAATCGATTTCAGTACCGAATACAAAGAACGAATCGTTGATTATATGTTTTCGGAATATGAAAAAGGTAGAACTCCGAATCCAGATGTATTATGTAATCGAGAGATAAAATTTGATGTTTTTCTAGCGGCAGCTTTAAAATTGAATGCTGATTTTGTTGCTACCGGACATTATTGTAGAAAAGACGAAATCGAAGTAAATGGAAAAAAAGTTTATCAACTTTTATCTGGATTAGACCATAATAAAGACCAGAGTTATTTTTTATGTCAAGTAAGTCAAGAACAGCTATCAAAAGCATTATTTCCTATTGGACATTTACAAAAATCGGAAGTAAGAAAAATTGCGCTTGAACTTGAATTAGTAACTGCCGAAAAGAAAGATTCACAAGGATTATGTTTTGTAGGGAAAATTAGTTTACCTGAATTTTTACAACAAAAACTAGCTCCAAAAGAAGGTGAAGTTTTGGTGGTTTCTGATAATTATGAACCGTACCTTAAGAAAAAAGAAATTGCCGTTTCTGCCGAAAATGTAGAGGAATTGAGCCTTCCCTACACCTATGAAAAGAAGTTTGGGAAAATAAAAGGTAAACATACCGGTGCTCATTATTTTACCATTGGTCAAAGAAAAGGTCTACATATTGGAGGTACTGTTGAGCCTCTTTTTGTAATTGCAACCGATGTTGAGAGTAACATCATTTATACAGGTGAAGGTGAAAATCATCCCGGTTTATATCGTCATGCATTATTCATTTCAAAAAACGATGTGCATTGGATACGAGAGGATTTGCGTTTAAAAATAGGTGAAAAAATGACTGTAAATGCTCGAATTCGTTACCGCCAACCTTTACAAAAAGCCGAGTTAATTATGAAAGACGAAGGGCTTTATATCTTATTTGAGAAAGCTCAAAAGGGAATTACTCCGGGTCAATTTGCCGCTTGGTATTTGAACGACGAGCTTCTAGGATCAGGTATTATTTTTCAATAGGTGAAAACATTTTTTTGTTTTTTTTCCAGATTTTAAAAAACTCTATAAATTAGCCCCGATTTTAATCCCAGAAAAGACATGCAGAAGCAAAGAAAAATGATCAGTTTCGAAAACCTTGAACCAAAATTGCAAGAAGTTTTAAAGGAAAAATATCCTAATGGTTTTGTTGGACATACCCAACGAATCGAAACACCAAAGGAAACCGTGAACGTTGTTCAGTTCGAAACAAAAGATACCATTTATATGGTGAAAGTGAAACTGACTGAAAAGAAACGTAAAGACGATGATGATGATGACGATGAATCAGAAATGATTCCTGAAGTTGTTCCTGGTTTAGATGGTGACAAAGATGAATTTGGAGAAGAGGAAGAAGATGATAGTTATAGTGACGAGCCCGTGGAAGAGCCAAGTGAAGGTGATGATGATGAAGATTAAAGAAAAAATGAATATTGTATATTGAATACTCAAAGAAACCCTGATTGAAAGATTGGGGTTTTTTATTTTCTATTAAATCCTGTCAATATTTGCTCAATCGGTTGTCCAGTATTTCCACTAGTGAAAGGAATATCCAACATCAAACAAACAGTTGGAGCAATATGTGTAATGGGTGTAGATTCATTGGTAAAACCTGGCGTAATTTTCTTTCCGTACCAAATTAATGGAACATGCGAATCGTAAGAATAGGGTGAACCATGGGTAGTTCCTGTTTTATAAAACTCCACCCAGCCCGGTTCCATATTAACTATAATATCGCCTGATCGTTGTGTATGAAATCCATTTTGAATCATAGAAGGAATTAAATCTACATATTCATTTTTTGCCATATCCTCATAAGTATATACCTGCACTACTCCATCAATTTTCATGAATTCCTCCGATAAACATTCAATAATTTCATTTTTATCTAATTTATTTTTTTTAATTAAATCATGATTCAAATAAACTTGCTGATTCATAATAGTTGAAATAATATGTTCTTTTTCATTGGTAATTTTATAATTCACTTTCAAAACAGAATCCATTAATTTTCCACTTTTACCTAAGTTGGCATAGCCCGCAGGAATTTTTTGATCCAATAAATAAGATGGAACATCCACAGCAGCATGATCAGCTGTAAGAAATAAAACGAAATTCTCTTTGCCTACTTCCTTTTCTAAAAAGGTAATCAGTTCAGCTAAATCCAAATCCAAACGGATAAAACCATCTTCCTGCTCAATAGATTTCGGTCCAAATTGATGACCAATATAATCAGGCGAAGAAAAACTTACGCAAAGCATATCGGTATAAAAATCTTTTCCTAATGACTCTGATTTTATAGCTTCTATTGCCATTTCTTTGGTAATTGTATTTCCAAATGGAGTGGCTTTAATCAATCCAAACTTTCGTTTGGCGATGCTATCAAAAATTACTGGTAAATTATGAGGAAAAACAGGCAATTTCTCGCCCGGAAAAGGACGCTCATACTTGGAATTATCTTCTAATGATTCTGTATATTGATTTATGGGTAAAAAGGTTTCCCAATTTTTACTCAACAATTCTTTCGTTCTATTTTTTGAGTTATAATCAATCACCCATTTCGGCAAAGCATTCATATAAAAACTACTGGTAATCCAATTTCCTGTTGAATCATCCAACCAAAAAGCACCATTGGCATTATGTCCGGCTGGTAGAATAGCTGCTCTATCTTTCAATGAAATTCCAATCACTTTTGATTTTCCATTCGTATTAATTTTAATTTCATCACCGATAGTTGTGGTCATTAAATAATGTGGCGACATTTTTCCTCTTTCAGAACCTGTTCCAATCGAATTCATTGTAGAATCTCCAGCGCAATAAACTTCTAAATTATTTTTTGCATCAAACCAATCGTTAGCGATAATTCCGTGGATGGCGGGTGTTGTACCAGTATAAATACTTGCATGACCAGGACCCGTAAAAGTGGGAACATAATTATAATTGGTGTTTTTACAATTAAATCCTTTGTTCACCAATTTCTTAAAACCATTGGCTGATAGTTTATCCCAGTAAGTGTAAATATAATCGTAACGCATTTGATCCACTACAATTCCAACCACCAATTTTGGCTTGCCTCCATCTGTTTTCTTTTGTGAAAAAGCGAAAATCGGAATCAGAAATGCTATTAAAAATAAAAACTTACGCATCATTTGGGTTTAGACTTCAAATATAAGATTTATTCTAAATAAATTTCTTTAAGAATTAGCATTAGTTTGTTAAGTTTGAGCAATGAAAATAATGGTTTTGGATAATTACGATAGCTTTACTTATAATCTTGTGCATTATCTGGAAAAAGTAGGTAATGCAAAAATTGATGTTTTTACAAATGATTCCATCAACATCGAACAAGCTTCAAAATACGATAAGATTTTACTCTCTCCAGGGCCTGGTTTACCCTCTGAATCGGGAGTAATGCCTGAATTAATTGTGAAACTACGTGAAACAAAAGATATTTTGGGAATTTGTTTGGGGTTACAAGCCATCGTAGAAAGTTTTGGAGGGAAATTATTTAATCCTGAAAAAGTATTTCATGGAGTAGCTTTGCCAGTAAATATTTTACATGATGATTTACTTTTTCAAAACCTACCTAAAAAATTCTTAGCCGGCCGATATCATTCTTGGGTGGCGGATAGAAATAATTTTCCAGAAGAATTAATTATCACTGCCGAAGATGATACAAAAAATATAATGGCAATAGCGCATAAAAAATTTAAACTGCGGGCTGTTCAATTTCATCCCGAAAGTATTTTGAGTGAATATGGTGAAACAATAATATCTAATTGGATACATTCATGAGTAACATTACCTATAAAAATGCAGAGTATTCTGATTGTAAATTAATCTATGATTTAGCTTTGGAAATCTGGAATAAACACTATGTTCCAATTATCGGTCAACAACAAGTGGACTATATGTTACGCACTTTATATTCAGAAATTACATTGACAAAACAGATGAATGAAGGACAAATTTATACTTTAATTTATTCAGATGAAATTCCTATTGGTTATTTTTCTATTAGTAAAAAGGGCGAAGTAAGTTTCTTACATAAATTTTATATTGATAGTCGTGAACAATCACAAGGAATAGGAACTAAAGTAATGAATGAAATCATTGCGCAATCGAAAAAAGAAAAAACGATTGAATTGACAGTGAATCGTAAAAATTTCAAAACCATTAATTTTTATTTCAAAAATGGTTTTCGAATAAAATCCGTAGAAGATTTCGATATTGGAAATGGATATTTTATGAATGATTTTGTGATGGAGAAAAAATTGGCTTAATCAATAAAGATATTTTCCCTTTGCATCCACTTTTACAGTAATTTCCATCTTATTTTCAATAAATTTCTCATATCCTTCTTTTAGATTTTTCCAAAAGGAAATCAATTTTTCATCATCTAATAACATTTCCATTAAAGTCATAGTTTCATCACTCATTTTAAATGGAAAAATATAAACTGGAATTTTAGCTTGGCCGTTGTTGGTTGCTTCTACTGCCAAAATATAAAGTTCGTTTACTTTTTCATCAGTTAAAGGAATACATCCAATGGAAACACATTTTCCATGAATAAAAATTTCTCCACCTGGCGTTTTTTTATCACTCAATATTTTATCACTTGCATTGGGATAATTTATTTTCAAGGAAAGATGATAATCACTATTAGTATTAAACCAATTCACGTAATATAATCCTTCGGGAACTTGTAAATCGCCTTCTTTTCTTTTCGGACCAAGAATTCCTGATAAATAACAAAAATCATACGTCTTAAAAAGCTCGTATTTTTTATCCGTTTTCTTTTTTATGTAAACATTGAATTCTCGTTCTTGTTTAGTAGCGAAAATTAAAATGTTAATATTCGTTAAATCGTATCCTTTTTCGCTTAATTCGGCTTTTAAATCCTCTTCGTGATCCACATAAGCAGCTTTAACTCTACTATTTTTTTTCTGAGTTTGTTTGAACGTATCTGCAGGCGAAGGTGTATTCATTATATCCAACGAATTGATTGGGAAAATTAAAACTAAAAACGGTATGAAAATTGACTTTATCATAATTATTAAATCCCGCTTATAACGAAAATATGAATGTTTATACTTATTTTAAGTACCAAAAGTTATAATTCTTCGTATATTAAGCCAGTTATATTTATAAATATAGTTCAAAGATTCGAAGTTATTTTTTATCAAGACGATTCAAAAAATCGTTGCATAGCAGGGTCAATGGAACTATTTTTTGAGGAAGTAATGATGAAAAAGAACGAGAAGATTAGAGTAATTTATAGATATAATTGGCATTAAAACCATAAAACAGCATTTGTATGAAATTGAGAAAACTTTTTACCCTAATATTATTAAGCACACCACTGCTTATTTGGGCACAACCCAAAACGGAACACAATAATCCGTTGTCGACCATTAAAAAATTCGAATCACTTTTAAGCTACGTTTCACAATTTTATGTTGATTCTATTGAAGAAGATAAATTGGTAGAAGAAGCTATCGTAGCATTATTAGAAAAACTAGATCCGCATAGTATTTATATTCCTAAAGAAGAAGTAGAAGCTACTAATGCACCCCTAAAAGGAAATTTTATAGGAATTGGAATCCGTTTCCAAATATTAAAGGATACCATTCTGGTGGTAAACACTATTCCAGGCGGACCATCCCATAAATTAGGAATTAAAGATGGTGATAAAATCATTAAAATAAATGATGAAGTAGTTGCCGGAATCGGAATGAAAACAGATGGTGTTCGAGAAAGATTGATGGGAGAAAAAAACACTAAGGTTCGTGTTACCATGCAACGTAAAGGAGAAAAGAAACCTTTAGAATTTAATATTACTCGTGATGTAATTCCATTGTATAGTATCGAAGCATCTTATATGGCCAAACCCGAAATAGGTTATATCAAGCTAAGCAATTTTGCTGAAACATCCACACGCGAATTTTTAAAAGCAGTTGATTCTTTGAAAAAACAAGGAATGAAAAATCTGATTTTAGACTTACAAGGAAATGGCGGTGGATACTTACACATCGCTCATGAACTTTGTGATGAATTTATTGATGGAAATAAATTATTGGTTTATACAGAAGGAAGATCTTTTCCTCGCAAAGATTATAATGCAGGTAAAACGGGGTCATTTGAAAAAGGAAAATTAGTGATTTTAATTGACGAAAGCTCTGCTTCCGCAAGTGAAATTGTTACTGGTGCCATTCAGGATTGGGATCGTGGATTAGTGATTGGTAGAAGATCTTTTGGAAAAGGATTAGTACAAAAACCAGTTAATTTACCTGATGGATCAATGGTAAGAATAACTACTCAACGCTATTATACACCTTCTGGAAGATGTATTCAAAAACCATATGAAGAAGGAATGGAAGCTTATCATAAAGAAAAATATCAACGCTATTTAAATGGCGAGTTAACCAATAAGGACAGTATTAAAATTCCAGATTCGTTGAAATTTGAAACGAGAATATCTAAACGTGAAGTTTATGGTGGTGGAGGAATTATTCCTGATATTTTTGTTTCCTATGATACCAGTTATGTAACGGATTACTATGATAATCTTATTCGTAAAGGTGTTCTAAATAGTTTTGCCTTAACTTATGTAGATAAAAATAGAAAATCATTAAAAAAAACATATCCCGATTTTGCTAAATTCAATGCTACTTTTAAAGTAGATGAAAAACTTTTAGAAGAATTTATAGCGTTTGCAAAGGCTGAAGGTGTTGAGTTTGTTGAGGCAGAATATGCCACTTCAAAACTTCATTTAGATACTCGCTTAAAAGCAGGAATTGCTCAAAATATATGGGATTATCCTATGTTATTTCAGATAATGAATGAAATGAATCCAAGCTATTTGAAAGCTATTGAGGCAATTCAAGGCGAAGAATTTGCTAAATATAAATTAGCCTACACAGAAAATTAATTCATTAAAAAGTATAATTTTGTAAAAAATTCAACTATGAATAAAGAAAATATCAAAATTGGTTTATTAGGACTGATAGCGCTAACATTAGTTATCAATACCTATTTCGCTGCTAAGGGGAAAAAATCATATTCTTCATCTGCACCAGCAGCCACTGAAGAAAGTAGTAAAGCAACTTCAGAAATGCCTGTAAATGGAAATAACGTTGCTCCAACTGTTGCCCCAACTACAATTAATAATGCTCCAATAGAAAATGCAGCAGCCAACAATGGAAAAGCAACTTCAGTTTCATTTGCAAAATATGAACATGATTATGGATCAGTTGCTCAAGAATCTGCCAATAAAACTGCTTTCGTTTTCACCAATACAGGTAAAGAACCTTTAATTATTTCTTCGGCAACTGGATCTTGTGGATGTACAGTTCCAAACTATCCAAAAGAACCAATTATGCCAGGTAAAACCGGTAAAATTGATGTAGAATTTAAACCTTCAAAAGGACAAACAGGTGTTCAGGAAAAAACGGTAACGGTAACTGCTAATACTGAACCAGCTCAAACTATTCTGAAAATTAAAGCGATGGTAAATTAAAAAATTAGACCAAAATAAAAAAACGACTCCTAACAGTGTCGTTTTTTTATTTTAGATGAGCTGGTCGTAATAAATCATTTACTGTTTTAACCGGATTGAATACCGAAATAGGAATCTCAATAAAAATAGTTAACCAATGATGCATCGAACCATTCCACAAACCGGGATGTTCTAGGACAGTAATATTTTTACCATTGTTATTTTTATGGGCTAAAAATGAAAACTCTTCATTCCTGAATCGCATCAAATCATATTTTTCACCTCTACAATTCTTTATCGAACAACAAATATCAACAGGATTAAAATGAATTCCCGATTTAAATATTTCTCCTTGATGATGATCCGATGGATTTACTTGTGAGCTTTCAATAATTTGTAAGGACAATTGCCCAGTTTTATCTTCCACCCAAAACGGACCACCTCCAGGTTCACCTTCATTTTTTACCATTCCGCAAATGCGTAAAGGACGAAAAACAAAATCATGAAGTGAATTAACTTCTAATTTTCCTTTATAAAAAAATTTATCCTCCAAAAATTTCAATTCTGCTTCATCAGGCATTTTGTTATCATCCACTTTAGTCTGAATAGAAAATAAAATAGTCAAAAAATGAATCAACATACCACCCATATACTGATGAACATAAACATATTCATCATTATTAGCCGGAGAAATTACATTATCAATGTTTCGAATAAAAATAATATCACCATTAATACTTTGTAAATTCTTTAATAAAGCACCATGCCCTCCTTTACGAAAAGCAATATTACCCTCACCATCTCTTACTATTTCTCGATTTACATCAACGGAAACAGTATCTGTTTGTTTTTCTTGATAAGAAAATTCTACTGAAGTTTCAAGAATCTTTTTAGAATTAATTCGATTATCCTTTTTAAGAATTTCTTCGAACTTCAATTGAAAATTTTCGGCAATAGTAAAATGATTTTCTATCTGAATATTGCTATTTAAATATTTACATGATTCCAAAAGATGAGACTCAAATGCTGTAAAAAATTCATTTTCATTTTTATGAAAAGGGATTAATGCTTTTGGAAGACGATTGAATTTTAAACCTTCATCACCCAAAATATATTTCAACAACACTTGCTTTTCTTTTCGAATCGTATCAGGAATTAATTGCGCAAATGAAAAATCATTTAGTCTTTCAAAAAACTCATCAATCAATTTTGAGTTTTTATTCTCATTTAAAACTTCTAACAAATGAGCAAACATCCGCGATGCTGCCCCAGATGCTGGAATGAATCTTGTAATTTTATAGTTACTATTTTCAGCTAGAAATAATTGACAATATTTATTCTTTTCAGCATCAGATAAAATGAAAATACCATCATCCACTCGTGCGCACTTCTTTAATCGCGGAAATATTGATCCATTGTATAGCAAATCGAGCTGACGCTCAACCTCCAAACTTCTTATTCCATAATCCTGAAGGAAAGAAATATCTTTTTCAGTAAATTGCATTGTCACGAAATTAATATTTAAAGTGCTAATATCACATTTTGAAAAGAATTATATTTGTGATAATAATTAATTCATATGAACTTTAAGATTACCATTGCCCTTTTCCTTTCAACGGGAGCATTTATAATTAGCCTATACTTACTTTTTAATAAATCTCAGCCTGTGAAAAATGTGGCAACTAAAACAGAAAACATAGAAGAATCCGCTGAAGAACCTAAAGAAGCACCTTTAGAAATAGCTCACTATATGACAAGAATTCAAGTTTTTCATAATAAACTTTATTTCGCTGGAATAAACAAAAACACCAGATTAGCTCAATTTTATTTGAACGAATTAGAAGAAGAAATGGGCTCCATAGCCGAAGCGGGTATTTTTGAAGTAGATGTAAATATCAGTGATAATATCAAAACATATGGAATCAAACAAGTGGAAATTATGCGTTCTCAAATAGAAAAAGGTTTTGATACTTTTGAATCGGATTTTGAAATTTTAACAACATCATGTAATAGTTGTCATGTAGTCACTAAACATGATTACGTGCAAATAATAATCCCAACGACACCCACGTTTACTAATCAAAAATATATTCCTTAATTTTTTTGATTACAAAAAGGCAATTTGAGGTGTCGCCCCGCTGGGGCTTTAAATACCATAACCAAAAAACGCCCTTCGGGCTATTGAGATGTCACTCATTTCGCTTACGCCATAGCTTCAGCGAAGGCGCACGGAGTTTAAAAATACAAAAACAAAAAGCTCCAAAAGCGTGAAATCTCATTCACAATAAAAATATCACTTCCAAAAAGCTCCATAGGAGCAAAATCTCAATAACACACCGCAGGTTTAACTAAGCAACTCATGTCTTTCAAGCCCCAGCGGGGCGATATCTCCAATTGATTTTAAAAAATAACAACTTTACTAATTACCCGAATTTTTATCATGGAAATAAATTAATCATCTCACAATCCCATCACCCATGTTACAATTGTAAATGCGGCTGTAGAAATAATTAAAATACCTGCTAAATCCACAAAAAATCCTGATCGCATCATTTCACTAGCTTTAATTTTTTCACTACCAAAAACGATGGTATTAGGCGGTGTTGCTACTGGCAACATGAATCCACAAGAAGCAGCCAAGGTGGCAGGAATCAAAATTTGTAAGGGATGAACATCTACTGTTACTACAAATGCAGCAAGAATAGGAAATACCAATTGAAGTACGGCAGTATTGGAAGCAAATTCACTGATGAAAGTTATTAAAGTACAAATTAATAAAACCATCAACAAGGGAGAAAACTCCTTAAACCCTTCTAATAATTTGGATAACTCATCACTCAAACCGGTAGACTTAACAGCGGCTGCAATGGCAAATCCTCCTCCAAATAGAAAAATAATTCCAACGGGTAATTTCTTCACTTCTTTCCAAGATAATAAGGTATCATTTTTAATAGATTTAGAAGGAACGAAAAATAAAAACATCACTATAACCATCGCTACCCAAGCCTCGGTAAGTTGCTCATTTTTTATTCCTAAATAATGAGGCCAACCATGCAAAGTAAAACTTCCGAAGCTAATATCCTTGAGAAAAAACCAAAGACCTACAATCAAAAGAAAAAAGAAAATCATCCATTTCTCCTCGTATGATTTCTTACCCAAATCACTAAACATTTTTTCAGATAAGTGTTTATCCAAAACTGTTTCACGTAAAACATTTCGATGCAGAAATTTTAAAATAAAAAAACAAGCAAAGAAAATTAATAAAGCAATAGGAAGAGCAAACAACATCCAGTCGGCAAACGATACCGTTTTTTCATTTGGAAAATAGGCTTCATATTGACTCAAGAAAATCATATTCGGAGCTGTGCCAATTAATGTAGCCATTCCACCAATGGAAGCTGAAAATGCTAATCCAATCAATAAGGGAACAGCTATTCTCCCATCTCCATTCTTACTTTCCACTTGTGCAACAATAGCCAAAACGGCAGGAATCAACATCGCTGTGGTGGCTGTATTATTAATCCACATGGAAATAAAAAAGGCAGCACCCATTACTCCAAATAAAAGTGTGGTAGGTGTATGTCCTACTTTAGCAATGATTCCTAACGCAATTCTATTATGAAGATTCCACTTTTCCATGGCAAATGCGAATAGAAATCCCCCAATAAAAAGAAAAATAACTTCTTCCATATAATGTGGGGCCACATCTTTAAAAGTCATCACATTTAATAGTGGCAATAACAACAAAGGCAACAATGAAGTGATATAAAGATTCACTGGTTCTGTCATCCACCAAAATCCAACCCATAATAAAACAGCAGCTGTTTTACTTTGATCATCAGTTAAACCTTGATTGACCAAAGAAAAATATAGTAGAATAGCCAATAAGGGTCCTAGAAATAAAAATACTTTTTTACGAGCCATTCTATGAGTAATTATTTATAAATTGCCATCAAATAAACCAAAAGAAAAATTACTTATTTTACTTAATTAGCCTTAAAATTAAAAACATTTGCCGAACTTCTATCAATATACTTCGTTTTTAAAGCACCGAACCAAGGCAAAAACCATGCACGGAACGCATTCTCCATTCGTTTATCAACTTCTGGAAGAAGTAATTTATAAAAAAGGAAATTACTACAACTATGATAAAGTTGCTAGTCTGCGTAGTAAATTGCTGAGAGACAAAAGAACCATTAAAGTAATTGATTTAGGTGCTGGCTCTAAGAAATTAAACAATCATCGAAAAATAAATCAAATTGCAAGAGTATCTGTAAAAAATAAAAAATTGGGTGAATTGATTTATCGATTAGCCGTCAATTTTCAACCTACAATCTCTTTAGAACTTGGAACTTCATTAGGCGTCACTACATCTTATCTTGCCTTAGCTAATACTAATGGACATGTTATTTCTATAGAAGGGGATCCAGAAACTAGAAAAATAGCCTTGGAGAATTTTCATTCTTTAAACATTACCAATATCAAATGTATAGAAGGAAATTTTGATACCGAATTACCAAAATTAGTAGACCATTTAACTGAAATCGATTTTGCTTTTTTGGATGGAAATCATCGAAAAGAACCTACTTTAAATTATTTAAAGCAAATTTTACCCCAATTAAAAAATGGATCTTGCATTATTGTGGATGATATTTATTGGAGTCGTGAAATGACAGAAGCTTGGGAAGAAATCATAAAAATGCCTGAGTTTACGGTTAGTATTGATTTATTTCATTTAGGAATTCTTTTTATCAGAAAAGAACAAAAAAAAGAGCATTTTATAATCAAATTCTAATTTTTAAATCTGAATTTATAGTGTATTTTTATCATCTCAAAATTTGAGAAAATAGATTAATGCATAAATTTTTTACTTCATACGAACTTTTCATATTTTGGATTAAAGGAAAATTATCAGCCAAACAGTTTTTAATTTTCTCGAGTATCATGGTAGGTTTAAGTGCAGGATTAGCTGCAGTTCTCTTAAAAATGTTAGTTCATTATATTAGAATCGGACTAACTTATAATTACCATATTCCTTTTCAAAATTATTTATATTTAATTTTTCCATTATTAGGAATAATTCTAACCGTTTACTACGTCAAAAAATTTGCAAAAGGAAGAATTTCTAAAGGAACTTCAGTAATACTTTATTCCATCGCTAAAAAACAAAGTCATTTACCTAAAGAACAAATGTATCATCCAATTATTACCAGCGGAATTACAGTTGCATTAGGTGGATCGGCTGGTTTGGAATCACCAATTGTTTCTAGTGGATCTGCTATTGGAGCAAATTATTCAGAAAGTTATCGACTCGATTATAAAGATCGAACTTTATTATTAGCCTGCGGTGCAGCAGCTGGAATTGCAGCAGCATTTAATGCTCCAATTGCTGGTGTTTTATTTGCATTGGAAGTTTTATTAGTAGATGCTAGCATTTCAGCATTCATCCCATTAATGATTGCGGCAGCAGCTGGTGTACTTTGCGCTAATATTATTCTTCATGAAGAAATCCTATTATCATTTAAACTAATGGTAGGATTCAATTATTACAATACTTTATTTTATGTTTTACTTGGATTATTCTGCGGTCTTGTTTCTGTTTATTATTCCCGAATGTTTTTACGAATTGAACATGCCTTTCGACGAAATAAATTAGTCTATTCCAAAGCCATTTCAGGAGGAATAATGTTAGCCTTATTGATTTTGATGTTTCCCACTTTATTTGGAGAAGGATATCAAAGTATAAAAAGTTTAAATTCTGATCAAAGTAATGAAATACTATCGCGAAGCATTTTTGAAAATGGAATTACCAATGAATGGATGCTGTTAGGATTTGTGACCATCGTCATGCTAATTAAAGTTGTTGCCACTGCCATTACGATTAATGCCGGTGGAAACGGTGGAAATTTTGCACCATCGCTTTTTGTTGGTGGATATTTAGGATATGTATTTGCAAAATTTATTAATCTAACAGGATTTACCACACTTCCTATTGGTAATTTCACCATGGTAGGAATGGCAGGAATTCTTAGTGGGATTTTTCATGCTCCTTTAACAGCCATTTTCCTTATTGCTGAAATCACTGGTGGTTATGATTTGATGATTCCATTAATGATTGTGTCGGCATTTAGCTATACCGTTTCTAAATATTTCGAACCCTTTTCAATGGATTCAAGAAAACTAGCCAGTATTGGACATGTTTTTACGCAGGATAGAGATAAAAACATTTTAAGTGTAATGAAAACATCTTCCTTAATGGAAACAGATTATGTGACCTTGCCAATTGATATGAAATTGGGAGAAATTGTAAAAAAAATTACGGAATCTAAAAAAGTAATTTTCCCAGTTCTCGACAAAAATAATCGTTTTGCAGGAGTAATTATTATTGATAATATTACGGATATCATGTTTAATCAGGATTTTTATACTAAATACTCCGCAGGAGAGATTATGGAAAAAATGGATGATGTTATTCATCCCGATGATGATATGATTGTGGTGATGAAAAGATTCGATAAAACCAATGCTTGGGTACTCCCTGTGGTGGATATCGATAAATTTAAAGGGTTTATACACAAATCAGCCGTATTCTCCGAGTACAGAGATAAAATCAAGGAA
>CAMBFX010000079.1 GCA_945865695.1 Chryseobacterium gleum
ACACCTGCGCTCCAAGGAATCACTACCACATAATCTAAAGCTTCTTTCAATAATATTTTCATATCATCGGTTTCTACTCCGTCTTCAATTAAACCTCTTCCTACTAAAAATGCTTTTTGCATGGAAGCTAATCCAATTTGAGTTCCGAATGCTTCGTGATAAGCACGGTTAGCTCCAGCACGTAAAACGATTGGAACATCTTTGTTAGAATAAGAAAGGAAATAATAAATATGCCCCAACTCATGCAAAACTGTTCCCCACCATTCTGCATTCGGCTCTACGCTCATCAATGAACGCACATCTTGATCATTATTAAAATGCCAAGCCGAAGCGTGATTATTCTTGCTGTATTTTGCATCGACAGGAACAGGATACAAACTAGATTTTTCATGAAAAACTTTTGGTAAAGCAGAAAATCCTAAACTCTTATAAAATTCTTCACCTTGTTCGATGATCCACTCTTTAGATTTTTTTCCTAATGCGCCATCCAAATCAAAACCTTCTACTTCTACCATTGAACTCCACTCTTGTCCCCAACGATTAGGTAACCAATGTGCAGGCAACATTTCTGGAACTTCTTGTTTGTATTTTGCCGCTAATTCATAACGCGCCCAAGTATGTAATTCACGATACAAAGGCCAAAGATCTTTAATCATGTCGTTACAAACTTTCATCAATTCTTCCGATGTCATATCGTATTCTGAAACTTGGTAATTGAAAAAATCAGAGTAACCTAAAGCTTGTACGCTCTTGTTTCTTAAATCCACCAAATTAATTAATCCTGGTTTTAATCCACCACCAATTTCCTTACTGGCCGTCCAGGCAGCTAATCTTTTCTTAACATCTGTTTCTGATTTCAAGATTCCATCAATTGCATTGGTAGAAACTTTTTTACCGTTGATCGTATATTTGAATTCATACAATTTTTTAGTTTGTGCATTCTGTGCTGCGATGCGCTGATCTACGATATCTTTGGCAATAGCTGGAGTATTTCCTGCCATGTAGAGAATATATCTCAACTGACGAACTTGTAAGTCGGTTAATTCTTTTTCACTTTTCAAAAACTTACGTGCGAACTCAATATTTTCGGCACTACCTGTATATTCAGCCATGGCTTTATCTGCCACACCAGCATTAAAAGCAGAAAGAGTATCGCCTTCCACCATATAAGTGTTCAATGTCCATTGGGCTTCATTGGCAGCATACAATAATTTTTGGTAATCGGCATTGTATTTATCGAGATAAGTTTGCGCTTCTTTTTGCAGTTCTGCATTTGCAGAAGATTCCTTTTTATCTCCGTCTTTCTTTTCTTCTCCGCCTCCGCAAGAAGCCATTAAAGCGGCTGCCAAAGGAAGAACATAAATATATTTTTTCATAGTAGAATAGGTTTTAGTGAGGTAAAAATAGGGGAAATTTAAGAAGGTAGAACCATTTTTTTATGTGAATGGTAAAGAAGAATGCTTGGTGGTGGAAATTAGACAACTATGAGGGGCAGCCCCTCATGAATTTAACCCTTGACTTGTATAAATATAGGAAATTTTGGAGTTAACTTCTCAATAGAAACAACCTATCTTTGTATAAAACCAAAAGATATGAAGGCAATTATTTTTTTCTTTTTCGTGATGATTTCTTGGATTGAAATCAAAGCACAAACAAGCGCGCAATTGGATATTAATAATATTAATGCAACGGTGAATACGATTTATAAACCGTTATTTCACGATGCTTCGAATACATTCGCTGGTTTCGAAGCTCCGAAAGGAAGCGGTATACACTCCATTTTTGCATCTAATTTATGGATCGGGGGAAAAGATATAAATGATTCTTTGCATGTAGCAATTGGTTCTTGGGGTATAAATACTCATGATTTTATTCCTGGTCCCATTATGGATTCTATTCACTATGCATCGCAAATTCCTCAATGGAATCGTGTTTGGAAAATTGATAGATACGATGTATTAAATCATATTAATAATTTCAATCAACCTGGCTATAATATTCCACAGGTATTTCTAGATTGGCCAGCTCATGGAAATATTTTATTAGGTCAAGCACACGATTTAGCTCCCTATTTTGATGTAAATAATAATGGAGTATATGAACCAATAATAGGAGAATATCCACTAGTCCCAGGTGATCAATGTGTTTACTACATTTTTAATGATGATACCATTCATACAGAAAGTGAAGGTAAAAAAATGGGAATTGAAATTCATGCTTTTGTCTATTCATTTAATTGTCCAACAGATTCTGCTTTGATGAATACAGTATTTGTAAAATATAAAATTATCAATAGAAGCAATAATAATTATTCAAATTCATCCATTGGAATTTTTACTGATTTGGATTTGGGTGGTTCATCTGATGATTTTATCGGATGTAATATTCAAAATGGTTCGTATTATTCATATAACGGAGATGCATTTGATGATCCTTTTCAAGGTGCCTACGGATATGGAGATAGTTTACCTGCACAATCGGTTACATTCTTGGCAGGACCATTTCAAGATACCGATGGAATTGATAATCCGTTAACAAATAATGTCCAAGATGCCATTGATAGTTTAGGAATTCCTTATGCTGGTTTAGGAATGAATTATGGTAACGGTGTTATTGATGATGAAAGACGAGGATTGGAAGGATTCATTTATTACAACAGTCCATTTGGAGATCCACAAACCGCCAATGATTACTATTTATACATGAACGGATTTTGGCGTGATAGTACCCATCTTGTTTATGGAGGAAGCGGTCATATTTCTTCTCCACAGGCGATAACTAATGGTTTATTGGAAACTAACTATATGTTTTCAGGAAGTACAGATCCGCTGCTTTGGGGAACTCATGGCTCTCCAGTAAATACTTTAGATTGGAATGAGACTACTGCGGGAAATTCTTCAGCTGACAGAAGTGGCATGGGTTGGACAGGTGCTTTTAATTTCGAAAGTGGAAGTATCGAAGAAGTAGATCTTGCATATGTTTTCGCACGTGATTATGTTGACACAGCAAATAATCTTTCACCAATAACTATTATGAATTCGAGAATTGATGATATCAGAAATTATTTTTTCGATCAACAAACTCCTTGCTATACTTTTTATACTTATGCTGGAATAGATGAATCGAATGAAAATATTTCATTTTCGATTTTCCCCAATCCAAGTTCCAATTATTTCACTCTTAATTTCGAAAGAGAATTTCAAAATCTAAATTATTCCATCCACGATATTTTAGGAAAAGAAATTTTATCTGGAAAAATAAATTCTGCACAAACCAAAATTGATTGTGAAAATTGGAGTAGTGGAGTTTATTTGATTAAAGTTGGGAATGAGAATGGGTATAGTGTGGAGAAAGTGGTGGTAGAGAGATAACAGCTTTTTCTCGGACCCCTCCGCCTTCGGCACCTCCCCTTATCAAGGGGAGGAGTTGGATATCTCCGAAACAATAATTTACAATATTTACAAAACTCATTCCATTAAATACTGGATTTTTAAGCACGCTTGTCTTTACTCCTCCCCTTATCAAGGGGAGGAGTTGGATATCTCCGAAACAATAATTTACAATATTTACAAAACTCATTCCATTAAATACTGGATTTTTAAGCACGCTTGTCTTTACTCCTCCCCCTTGATAAGGGGAGGTGGCGAGGAACGAGACGGAGGGGTCCGAATTGAAGTGACTCGAAACATAATTACGCAATAATTACGATTCTTTTCCAAATTAAATGCTGAATTTAAGCACTCTTGTATTTACTCCTCCCCTTGATAAGGGGAGCCTGCCTGTCGGCAGACAGGGTGGCGAGTCTTCGAGACGGAGGGGTCCGAGTTGAAGTTTGAATTTAAAAAACCTAAATCACTCTACTTTTATTTAATTCTTTCACTTTATCTAAAATAATCCCTAACACCGTTTCTGTTCTTTTAAATACTAATTCATTTTCGAAACGTAAAACTGAAATCCCTATTGAATTCAATTCATTATCTCGTTCTAAATCTGAAGCCATCCCTTCTTGAGTAAAATGACCTGCTCCATCCAATTCTATTACTATTTTATACTTTGGACAATAAAAATCAAAAATATAATTTCTTATTGAAAATTGCCTTCTGAAACGAATTCCTTCCATTTGTTTCGATTTAAGAAATCGCCAAAGTGTAGCTTCGGCAGGAGTTAATTTTTTTCGGAGATTCTTACGATAAGTAGTTAATCGTGGCTTGTTATTTTGTTGCTTTTCGAAATACATCATTCAAAAATATAGCTGATTAAGAAAAGTTCTGGCTAAGAATTTTAGTTTTTTGAGAAAATATTTAAAAAAAAATTTATGGACCCCTCCGTCTCGCAGACTCGACACCTCCCCTAGGATAAGGGGAGGATTGAGCTAGAGCCTAAAAAATAAATTAATTTCTAATTAAGCAGCTTTTGTATTTCAAATTACTCCCTTCGGTCGTGAAAAAGTTCGAAATATCAAAATCCGAAATCCGAAATTCTTAAAACGCTCTACTCACTCCCAGCAACCATCTAAACGCAATATAATCGGTTTGCACAGCCGGAATTCTATTTAAGAATAATGGCATATCAAAACGAATCGTGAGTGGTTGAATGTTTTGAAACGGCCCGAATTTTTTAATCGTTAATGCTGTTCCAACACCTGCATCCATTCGTAAATCCGAAAGATCTAATTCAGGACCGTTGAATTTTTTATTGATGATTCCTGCATCTGCAAATAAATAAGTATCGAAACGAAACCATCGACTTAATCGCGCAGGTCTCCATTTTACAATATCACGAATATCTAATTCTACATTCACCGCAACTCCACCATTTCCGCTGTAATAATATCCTAAATCATTTCCATTATTAATAATTTCTGGTAACAAATAACCGGCATACCCTCGTAAATTCATTCCTCCGCCAAATTGCAAATGATTAACATCTGCACCATAACCATACCAAGAGTCAGAATAAAAACCAACACTGCGAGAATATTTACTATCCATCATATCTTCGGGTGACGCTCCTGATGCAAATAAAGCCGATTCACGAGCGAGATTGCTACCTGTTCCATAACGAGCAAAAATTCGAGTGCGCAATTTCGTTCTCCAAATTTGATTGGTGTGAATAGAGGTGAATGTTACATTCGAAAAATCATATTCACTTCCAATAGCCGAAGATTTAAATGATAAATGTAAATATCCATTTCCACCTTTGTACTTGTAATTTTTTTCTAGTCCAATATTCCAGGTATTGTTCCATTTGCTTTCAATCCACTCATTAGGATTTATTAAATAATATAAATCAGTAGAATCTTTTCTGTACATGGCTTTGAAATATGCATAGAAAGTTGTTTTTCCTGTTTCAGAAGTTTTTTCAATTCCAAAATTTCCACCCTGTAAACCATCCAGCATTTTTACTTCTCCAAACAAATAAGTCTTGGAACTAAATTTAAAAATTCCAGTTCTATATTTTAATCTAAATGAAACGGCATCAAATTCATTATCTACTCCCTCAAACTGAGTGGTGGCCACTTGCGCAGGTAAATTTTGCAATGCACCTAAATTTATCCAAAGTGAACCATCAAAAATATGTTTGTAGTTCATGTAATTTCCAGAAAAATTCACGCCTAATTTCAAACCATCATAACCATTGTACCAAAGATCGGGTCTTGCTTTTATTTCATAATGATACGGGTCAGAATAATGATTCAATTTAGAATCGAAATTATAACTCACCGGTTTATGCAATTGATTATTCAATCTATTCACATCTGCCAAACGATGACTTGGATCGATAATTACTTCTTTAATTCCATTGGGAATAATCACTTTTGATTCGTAGGTGGAATAAATTTTATCCCATCCAATCCATTTAGTTAACACTTGTGCATCGGTCTTTTTTACAAACCAATTATTGGGAATATGAAAATGTAAAACAGAATCACTTTTAGAAATCACATCAAAATCCAATGGCATTTGCATTTCCCCTTTTCTTTCGAATGTAATAATGAATTCATTTTCTGCATTTCCATAATTCGCTTTGGTAACGGCATAATCAATGGTCTTTTTCGTTTCAAACCATTGATCAAAAAACCAATTCAAATCTGCTTTGGTATATTGAATAATTGAATTTCTAAAATCTTCGATATACGGATGGGCAATTTTCCATTGGTTGAAATAATTTTTCATCGCAGCAGTGAAAAGTTCATCACCCAAAACATATTGTAAATTAAACAACATCGATGCTGTTTTATAATAAACCTGACGATAACCACCACCATGACCGGTTGCAGAAGCAAATTGATCGCTATGTGTATTTAAAAAAGCATCTTCACCTTTTATCGCTTCTCTCAAATAAGGAACTAACACACTATTTTCTTTTACTGCTCTACCGTCCTTAAATTTTCGCTCATACCAATTATTGGGAATGTTTTCTACGATCGTATCACCATCAATTGCATTCAACGCCCAGGCCGTCAAAAATTGGGTAAATCCTTCATCTAAACAAGCGCGATAGGTTTCATTGTTTCCTACTTGTCCGAAAAACCAATTATGTCCCACTTCATGTGCAAGCAATCCGCGATATTCTGGATCTAAATCTCCATCCAAAGTTAACATAGGGTATTCCATTCCATCTTGCGCATCTGCCACCACCATTTTATGATAAACATATCTACCAAAATCTTGCGAATAAGTTTTGATAACATTGGCCGTATATTCTGCTGCATTTTGCCATTTATGACAATGGTGCTCTTGCGCCAATGAAACTATTTGCACGCCTTCCCAATCAGCTTCTCCAATACGGTAAGTTGGGTCAGCAGTAAAAGCAAAATCATGTACATTCTCGGCATGGTATCGCCAAGTTTTTCGTTGAGTTGAATCATAAGGAATAATAACAGAGATTTCACTCTCACTTATTTCTTCTGTAAAATTTTTGATGTCTAATTTCTGACGTAAATCAGCGGGCAAACATTCATCACGATTCAATAAATTTCCAGTGGCTTCTACAATATAATTAGAAGAAAAAGTAAGTTCTACATCATAGCAACCAAAATCACCATAAAATTCTTTTCCCAAATGTTGATCGGTTTCCCATACAAATTTACGATCGTAAACACAGATTCTCGGATACCAATGCACACCGTCATAATGCGTATAACCATTAGAACTAAATTTTTTGAATCTTCTTCCTACTCCACCCGCTCCATCAAAATAAGTTGTAAATGAAATATCAAAAACCACTGATTGACCTGGCTGAATGGGTTTATCTAAAAATACTTTTAGAATCGTATTCTCTTGTTCGGTTTTTACTTCTTTGTTGTTATACTTTATCGAAGAGATTTCTGTGCCTAATCCTTTTTGTTCGTATTTACCATAACGAGGATTTTCTTTATTCACTCTTTGTAACTCATCCGCATAAGAACCGGGTTGAAATGCTTCTTGGTATAAATGAAAATAAACAAAACTCAGTTCATCTTTCGAATTATTGGTATAAGTTAATTTCTCTGTGGCTGTAATAATATCTGTACGTTCATTGATATCCGCCTTGATTTGATAATGCACATCTTGTTGCCAATAACCTTCAAATGGCATTTTGTTCTTCCAATAATTTGGATTGTCTTTGTTTTGATAAGTATTAGGTGGAAGTAGTGGGTTATAGCCCTGGGCTAAAACTATATTGGGCAAAAGAATAAGCAAGAATAAAATCGCTCTCATGGTGATTCAGATTTGAAGAGGTAAATATAGGGAGAAAAAATCAAGAAATTGTGTACAAAAGAACAAAGCCCAGTTAAGAAAAAATTAGGATTAAACTAATAACCCCTCCGTCTCGAAGACTCGACACCTCCCCTAGGATAAGGGGAGGATTGAGGTATGTTTTTTAAAATTAATTCTGAAATTTTTAAGCATCATGGTCTTTCAAATCCGAAATTACTCCTTGCAGTCGTGAGAAAGTTGAAAATCCGAAATTTTTGTCATCCTGAGTAGATTGAGTCTTCGAAAATCGTATCGAAGGACGAAATTCTTTAGTACTTAAGCCACTTCCATATTTCCTTATACGAAACTTTCTTACCGTACATCAATATTCCGGTACGATAGATTTTTCCAGCTACCCAGGTTGCTCCAATGAAAGCGGCAACTAATAATCCCATGGATAAAAATAACTGCCAAACCGTTCCAGGCTCAAATCCCATTGAACCACGCACCATCATCACAACGGGTGAAGTGAGAGGGAAAATGGACATCCAAAACGAAGTGGTGCTTTCGGGATCACTAATCACAGAAGGTATCATCGTAAATCCAAAGACGAGTGGTAATGTTATCGGTAACATAAACTGTTGCGTATCGGCTTCGCTGTCTACAGCAGAACCTACCGCAGCAAATAAAGCGGCATACATTAAATATCCAAATATGAAATAAAACAAAAATAATCCGAGCATGAAACCATAATTGATTCCGTAAAAAATCAAATTGAAAATTCCATCTAATTGTTGTGCTTGTTGATTTACTTGCACACCTTCGGCAGCAGCGGTAGCATGCGTAGCGGGATCATAAACGTCTGTAAACAACATTGATTTACTAGCATAAAGAATGGCGAAAGTAAGAATAGCCCAAATCAAAAATTGCGTTAATCCTACCAATGCAATTCCGATAATTTTTCCCATCATCAACTGAAATGGCTTCACGGATGAAATCATTACTTCCACAATACGACTTGTTTTTTCTTCAATCACTCCGCGCATCACTTGTACGCCATAAAGGAAAATGAAAAAATAAATCAGGAAGGTGAAAAAATATCCTACTCCAGCACGTTCTCTTTTTACAGAAGATTCTTCATTGATATCATATTCCTGAACAGTGGGTTGATAGCGTATTTTCTCGTAATCTGCCCTATTAAAATTTTCTATTTCGGCAATGTTATAATTTTCCATCACTTTCTGAAATTTCTGGCTAATGGCTTTCTCTGTATTGAAATTGGGTAGTTTTTTATAGAATAAATGACCATAAGGTAATTTGGCTGGATCATAAATAACCAACATTAAATCATATTCCGATTCTTTAAAATCGGCTTTACATTTTTCAATATCTACTTTTTGGTCAATCTTACTTTTATCGTAGAAGTAAGTTATTTTAGAAGAATCCTTGTCAAATCTATTTTCCAATAATCCACTCGGATCGATAATCAATACTTTACTTTCTTTTTCCTCTTCCATCGAAAGCCAAATCATCAAAGTGATAAATCCACCAATGAGAACTGGGCCCAACAAAGTCATGATGATGAAGGATTTTTTGGTAACCCTCGATAAATATTCGCGCGCTATGATTAATTTAATTTTACCCATGCTCCTCATTTTTCTTAGTGACTACATTGATAAAAATATCATTCATACTCGGAACAATTTCTTTTAGACCTCGAATTTCTACACCCCCCATTAAATTTTGAAGCATCGAATTCACACTATTATTTCCTACTAATTTCACTTTAGCTTTATGGGTATTTTCATCCAATTGATGTTTATCCAATAGCTCAGCACAAGTCCATAATGAATTGGTAAAACCAATCATATTTCCATTGAATTCTATTTCGTATTCATTGGTGCGATATTCTTTTTTGATATCACGAACCGAACCATCCAATATTTTTTTCGAATTATTGATTAAAGCAATATGATCACACATTTCTTCTACCGAACCCATATTATGAGTAGAAAAAATAATAGTCGTTCCTTCATTTTTCATTCGAAGAATTTCATTCTTGATTAACTCTGTATTGATAGGATCAAATCCACTAAATGGCTCATCTAAAATCAAAAGTTTAGGTTTATGCATCACCGTGATGATGAATTGCACTTTTTGCGCCATCCCTTTTGAAAGTTCTTCGATTTTTTTATTCCACCAATCAGAAATTTCAAAACGATCAAACCATTCTTTTAAATTAGCTCGAGCATCACTCTTAGACATTCCTTTTAATCGTGCTAGATAAATGGCCTGTTCGCCCACTTTCATTTTCTTATACAATCCTCTTTCTTCTGGGAGATAACCTATTTGACCGATATGAGATGGATTCAAATTTTGTCCTTCGAAAAAAACTTTTCCTTCATCAGGACCCGTAATTTGATTGATGATTCTGATTAAAGAAGTTTTACCAGCACCATTCGGACCTAATAATCCAAAAATGGTTTGTGGTTTTACAGCAATGCTTACATCATTGAGCGCAGTATGCGTTCCATAACGTTTGATAATATTTTCTGCTTGTAATATTTCCACTTTTTTTATTCTTTAGAAAATGCTTCTTTCATTCGCTGAAAGAATGTTTTACTATTCTTTCCAGGCGTGGGGTTAAAGTTCTCGGAATTTTTTAACTTTTCCAATACTGTGCGCTCATCTTTTGATAATTTTTGTGGTATCCAAACATTTATATTTACCAAAAGATCACCTTTTCCATGATAATCAACAGAAGCCAATCCTTTTCCTCTTAATCTTAAGATTTTTCCGCTCTGAGTTCCTGGTTCAATTTTTATTTTGGCTTTTCCACCTTCTAATAATGGAATTTCAACATCTGCACCTAAAGTAGCATCCACAAAATTGATATGATGATCGTGAATCAAATTCATTCCATCACGTTCAAACATTTCGTGATTGGCCACTTCAAAAACCACAATCAAATCTCCATTAATTCCATTTCTTGGAGCTGCATTTCCTTTTCCTTGCAAGGCCATTTGCATTCCATCTTCAACACCTGCAGGAATATTAATACTGATTACTTCTTCATCACGCGCAATTCCTTCTCCATGGCAGTAAGTACATTTATCTGTGATAATCTGTCCTTGTCCGGCACAAGTGGGACAAACCGCTGTGGTTTGCATTTGCCCTAAGAAAGTACTTTGAATTCTTGTTACCGCTCCTGACCCACCGCAAGTATGACATTTCTTTTGTGAACTTCCGTTTTTCGCTCCAGATGAATTACAGGTTTTACAGGAAACGAATTTATTTACTTTAATTTTTTTCTCTACGCCACTTCCTACTTCTTCGAGCGTGAGTTTTACTTTTATTCGAAGATTAGAACCTTTTTGAACACGTCTTCCTCCGCCACGTTGGCCACCTCCACCAAATGCTCCTCCGAAAATATCACTGAACTGGGAAAAAATATCTTCCATATTGGGACCGCCACTACCACCACCAAAACCGCCACTTAAACCATCATGACCAAACTGATCATATTTCTGACGTTTTTCGGGAGTACTTAAAACTTCATAAGCTTCTGCTGCTTCTTTAAACTTTTCTTCAGCGGCTTTATCATCTGGATTTTTATCTGGATGATATTTGATAGCTAATTTTCGATACGATTTTTTCAATTCATCGGCATCGGCATTTTTTGCAACGCCTAATATTTCATAAAAATCTCTTTTCTTGCTCATAAATTTCTTGCTTAATTTCCAACCACCACTTTAGCGAAACGAATAATTACCTCATTAAGATAGTAACCTTGTTCTGCAATGTCAATCACTTTTCCTTTTTGTGATGCATCTGTTACAGGAACATTGGCAATTGCTTCTGATATATCCGAATTAAAATCTGTTCCGATTAAATCCATTCTTTTTAAACCTTTGGTCAAGAGAATTTGCTCAAATTTGGTATGAATAAGATTAAATCCGCTTTTTAAAGAATCAGGGTCTTGATTATTTTCATTGGCTTTTGCGGCTCTTTCGAAATCATCAATCACTGGTAAAATGGACTTCATTACATCAGACCCACCCGATTTGATGATATCCAATTTTTCACGTTGCGTACGTTTTCTAAAATTATCGAATTCAGAAAATAAACGAAGAAATTTATCATTCAATTCGTTGTAATCTGCTTGTAGTTTTTCCATCGGATTTAATTCAACTGATTCAACTACATTCTCTACGTTTTCCTGCCCGAATGAATCGTTCAGGTGGGCATTTTCTGAAACTTCTTGCTCTTGATTAACGGTATTTTCATTAACACTGTCATCCACTTTTTTTTCTTCCTTGCTCATAATTCGTTCTATTTTTCGCTATTGGTTGGCAAATATAGAACCATTAGCCAAATTCAGCCAACCTGACAGAAGAAATAATAAATAAAAAGTAATGATGGCAGATTGCCGTCTGTTTGGTCGTCTGCATAACCGTATGCTTCAGCTGACGGATTAAAATAAAACGAGATTATAATTGGGCTTTAGCCCAATGATTTCATGAATGATAATCTATTTCAGGAGTTTTTCCAACTCCATTTCAAGAGCAGCACCGCGTAGGTTTACGGCAATGATTTTGCCTTTTTCGTCCAATAAAAAGCTGGCAGGAACCGAACTAATCGAATATTTTGTGGCAGCTTCCGAATCCCAGCCTTGCAAATCACTCACATGGCCCTTCCAATAAAGTCCATCTTTCTCAATGGCATTCACCCAAGCTTCTTTGTTTTTATCCAAAGAAACCGAATAGATTTCAAATCCTGAGGCATTTTCAAATTTAGCATTATGGTATTTTTCATAGGCCCTCACCAAATTCGGATTTTCTTTGCGACAAGGACCACACCAAGAAGCCCAGAAATCAATCAACACAATTTTTCCCTTTAAAGATGATAATTTGACTTTTTTTCCTTCTGTATTTTCATAGGCCAGTTCAGGTGCTTTTGTTCCAACAGCTGGACTATCGCCTTGACGAGCGATGAAATAAGGATTATAATCCTGATTCATACTCAACATTCCGAATGCAATGAAGAGAACTGCCAATAATCCAATAAATAAATTAGTCTTTTTCATCGCTCAATTTTTTAAATTCTATGAATCAAATTCTGTACCTCATTTCTAGAATCAAAAATCATATTTGATTCAGAGACAATTACAATTAGGTTTAACGTAGAATGGAACGCCAAGTTACGTGACAAACTGACTTGTTTCATTAAATACTGTGAAGAGGCAAAATTAATTATCAAACGATTGTACATTGGTTAGAAAGCATAATTATCTGTTGATTTAATGATTCACTAGAACATTTCCTATGGTTTCCCCAACCAACGGTTCAAAAAATAAAGAACGAGCGAAAATTGAAAGAAAAAAATAGGTAGGTTTGTTGCCTATGCAAGACGTCATTATAGAATCTGCTCGAGTAAGTTTTTTTGAAGGTCTTTTAGTGGCCATCGGGGTTTTATGGTTATTAGGTTTCCTTCGAAAAAAAATTTACGTTCCAGTGATCATTAAAGAAACCCAGAAAGAAGAAAAGGAAGTAATCGTAAAAAATGACAGTCATACTATTTACCGTGAGAAAAAAAATCCGGATGAATCTTATACCGACTTTGAAGAATTAAAATCATAAATTTTCATTTACATCATGAAGAATCAAATCTTAAAATCTGCCTTACCGCATCTTATTGCAGTAATAATTTTCATTTTAGCAGGTATTGCTTATTTCACTCCGGTAACTGATGGCTACAGAATCAGTCAGAGTGATATTTTAATGCACAAAGGAACTTCGAAAGAAATTCAAGATCACCGAGTAGAATATGGTGAAGAACCTCTTTGGACAAATAATGCGTTTGGTGGAATGCCCACTACTCAAATTTCCATTTTTTATCCTACTAACATGATGCAACATGTGAGTAAAGTTTTTCAATTATGGCTACCTTCTCCATTGAATTACTTTTTCATATTGATGATTGGATTCTACATCATGACCCAATTTCTAAATGTAAAACCTTGGCTCGGAATTATTGGTTCACTCGCGTACGCACTATCCTGTTATTTCATCATTATCATAATGGTGGGACATAATACAAAAGTTCTGGCCCTAGGATATTTGCCGGCCATGATTGGTGCCGTCATTTATACTTATCGAAGTAGGAAAATATTTTTGGGTGCCGTTCTCACTGCTTTATTCGTTGCTTTAGAATTAACTTCTAATCACGTGCAAATTACTTTTTACGGATTATTTGTCATTGCCGCTTTTGCCGTTACAGAGTTCATCAATTATTATAAAAGAAAAGAACTTAAACACTATTTTATTCGAAGTGGATATGTAGCTGCTGCATTTCTCGTGGGTGCAATGTGTGCCATTGGAAATATTTGGGGAACGATGGAATATGGAAAATATACTACTCGTGGAGGATCAGAAATTACTATTCAGCCTCCTGGGCAAGAAATAGAAGATGATAAAACGGAAGGATTAGATCGTTCGTATATCACAGGATGGAGTTATGGTATTGATGAAACTTGGAATTTATTAATCCCAAATGCAAAAGGTGGTGCTTCGGCTGCTATGATTGGCAATGAAGAATTAATGAAGGGAGATCAGTTTACCCAAGAAGAAAAAATGTTTATGCAACTCGCCTACCAACGAGATCGGTTTATGTTTTCGGATTATTGGGGAGATCAAAGTACAACAGCCGGACCCACTTATATTGGGGCAGTATTAATTTTCCTTTGTATTCTAGCATTCGTATTTATTGATGATAATATCAAATGGGCATTGCTAGGAGCAACTGTTTTAACAATGATGTTGGCTTGGGGAAAAAACTTACCCGGACTAACCAATTTCTTTATTGATCATTTCCCGATGTACAGTAAATTTAGAACGGTAAGTATGATGCTCGTGATTGCAGAACTTACCATTCCCTTATTGGCGATTCTTGCTTTGAAAAAAATCACCGAAGAGAAATTAGAATTTACCAAACAAAAAACTAAACAATTTCTGATTGCTTCAGGAAGTTTATTGGTAATTGTTTTAATGTTGGCTTTGACCAAAGGTGGATCTGTGGTTCGTCCTTCAGA
>CAMBFX010000080.1 GCA_945865695.1 Chryseobacterium gleum
GCATCTTGTGCAATTCCTTTCCAAACCGAAAGATCTCCGGTTTCTTTCCAATAGATATAAGCTAATGAAGATTTGGTTCCTGCGCCATCGGCATGCATTACTACACAATATTCAGGGTCGTTACCTAAATAATCAGGCACTATTTTACAAAAGGCTTTAGGAAAAAGTCCTTTATCCATATTTTTTATCGCAGCATGCACATCTTCTTTAGATGCTGATACGCCACGTTGGTTATATCGTTGATCACTCATTTGGGTGCAAAAATAAAAAAGCGCCTCGGTTTAGGAGGCGCTTTTCGTTATTTAGTTATAATCTATTTTCCACTAACCTTGACTTCCACTTTCTGAAGCTTCTTATCTTCTTCAGTTGGTTTATAATCACGACTTAAAATCTTGAAATCCGTTCTACGGTTTTTCTGATGCAACAACTCCTGTTCAGGTTTTGTTTTTGCATTTTTACTGATATAATCGTCTGTTACTAAAAGCTCTTTTTCACCCATACCTGTTGCAACCATTCTTGCAGGATTGATTCCTCTACCAATTAGATAATTCACACAAGTTTCAGCACGTCTAGTAGCTAATTTCAAGTTGTAAGCATCATTACCACGTGAATCGGTATGAGAACGAAGCGTAATTATCAACGTTGGATTATCAATCAACGTATTATAAAGAATCAACAAAGAATCTTCAGAATTGACTGGTTTTTGAGAATCGTTTCCTTTTTTATTACCTACTAAGTCAATCATTAAATCTGCTTTATCAAACTCATAAATGATCATTGGTAATTTAATAGGACCATCAAGAGTAATTTGTTGTAGGAAAAAAGTATGTTTAAATGAAGTAGAAACATTCACTCCGACAGTAGTAAACTGGTGATCTTTTTTACCTGCGCTTAATGTATTTTCTACATCTTGAAGTTGGGCTGTATAAGTAGAGTTTGCATTTATGTAACGTGAGTCAGCATTTTTATCGAACATAATTTTACCAGAGGCATCTGTTTTGGCTGTGAACAATTCATTATTTGTTCCCGTTAAACGTATCTCTGCGTTTGAAATAGGTGAATTTGTTTTTACGTCAAGAACAGTAATTTCCAAGTCAAATATTAATCCAGGCAACATGAAAGAAAAAAGATCATCTCTACCCTTCGCACCCATACGATTGGAAGAGAAATAACCACGGTTATTATCTTCAAAAATAATTCCAAAATCATGTTCTGCAGAGTTCAAAGGAAATTTCAAATTTTCAGGAGTTTCCCATTTGGCATCAGTACCTAATTGTTTTGCTTTGAACATATCTAATCCCCCCATACCTGGCCAACCGTTAGAAGCAAAAAATAAAGAACCATCCTCATGTATATAAGGATACATTTCATCACCCTCAGTATTGATTTTTGTTCCAAGGTTTACAGGAGCTCCCCATGTATCTGATTTCTTATCATAAGTAGTCATCCAAAGATCTTTACCACCTGACCCCCCTGGCATATCAGAAGCAAAAAGTAAATATTTACCATCCTTGGAAATAAAAGGGTGACCAACCGATAAAGTATCGTGAGGCTTTAAATTTAGCTTTTTAGGTGTTCCCCAACCTTTTGATTTTTTCTCAACTTGATAAATATCACAGCCTAAATTTTCTTTTTTCTCATTAGGACAACGAGTAAAAAACATATTTTCTTTACGGACGTCAAAGCAAGCAGCACCTTCGTTATCTTCGGTATTAATGGAAACATCTAAAGGAGTTGGCTCTCCAAATTTTCCTTTTTTATCCCGCACTGTCATCCAAAGATCAGTATATCCTTCTCCCGTACGATCATCGATTCCTGTTCCTGTTCCTCCTTGGCGCCCTGATGAAAAAAGCATTTCACTATTTTTCTTATCTCCAAAAACTGGACTAAAATCATATTGTTCAGTATTCAAAACATTTTCATTTTCTACAATATGGCGCGTTGGATTTTTTATCCAATCTTGCGCCAACTTACAAGCTTCAACACCTTTTTTCCCTCTTGGATCATCTGCTTTTTTTGTAGCATAAATTGCATAATTCTTTTCAGCGTCCTTATATTTTGAAACATTCGATCCGCTTCCTTGCTCTTGTTGAACCTCAGCAATGTATAAATAAACCATTGGGTCTTTATCTCCGTATTTACCTTCAATAGCTCTGCTGTAGTAAGTTTCCGCTTGATCAGCATCTGTCAATTGTCGATAACATTCACCTACTTTAAAAAGGTATAAAGACTTTTGATCCGGCTTTTTTGCCTTTTCAGCCGCTGTTTTATATAAATTTTTTGCAATAAAGAATTGCTCATTAAGAAATGCGGCATCGGCTTCTTTGCCATAATTTTTTTGCGCATAAATATTTGAGGTAAGACTCAGAATTGTAAAAGCCAAAATAGCTAATGTTGAAAGTTGTTTCATAAGTGTCTGTTTTTTTACTTACTTAGATTGCGAATGTAATCAATAAAATTAGTTCATGTCAAATAATTTAGGGATTTATTTAACAGCTTTGGGGGTTTATTTAACAGTTGTATCCCTTGATTTTCAAAAAAAACGGGGTAATTAAAAAAACACCCCGTTCCTTAGTAACACTTTTTAATGTCTTTGCGAATTTTAACTAGTTCGTAAACAATAGTTCACGATATTTTGGAAGAGGCCAAGAGGCATCATCAACAATTAACTCCAGTTTATCAACATTATAGCGAATGGTTTCAAAGTGTGGTTTTACCTTTTCGCAATAGGCAATTGCCATATCTCTTCCGTTTGTTAAAGCATTGGCTATTTTTCGCTCCTCGGTCATTTCATCCACTGATTTCTTTATAATCGAAATATGTTCAGAAATTGATTCAATCAATTCTAGTTGAATGGAGGCTAGTTTCTTTAAATCCTTGTCACCAAATATTTCTTTTAATCCCTTAACATTTTCGATGAGTGTGGTTTGATAAGCAATAGCAATGGGCAAAATATGATTTAAAGATAAATCACCAATTACTCGAGATTCGATTTGAATTTTTTTGGTGTAATTCTCTAAGCGAATTTCATGGCGAGCATGCATTTCTATTTCATTAAGAATTCCGTGTTTACCGAAAATTTCAATGGACTTTTTCTCCACATAAATATCTAAAGCTTGAGGAGTAGTTTTTATGTTTTTTAATCCTCTTTTTTCAGCTATTTTCACCCATTCATCTCCATATCCATTTCCTTCAAATCTGATTTTTTTAGAATCAATTATGTATTGATGTAAAATCTGGAAAATCGCTTCATCTTTATCCGTTCCTTTTTCAATTAATACATCTACCTCTTTTTTAAAAGTGATTAATTGATCAGCCACCACCGTATTTAAAGCAATCATTGGTCCTGCACAATTTGCAGAAGAGCCAACTGCGCGGAATTCAAATTTATTTCCTGTAAATGCAAATGGTGAAGTTCTGTTTCTATCTGTATTATCCAATAAGATTTCAGGAATTTTACCAATGCCCAATTTCAATGCTGTTTTGTCGTCAGGACTCATTTTTCCTGATTTCACTTTTGTTTCCAATTCATCTAAAACTGCAGATAATTGTGAGCCTAAAAATGCCGACATGATTGCTGGTGGCGCTTCATTCGCCCCCAATCGATGATCATTTCCAGCACTAGCAATGGTTGCTCTTAATAAATCGGCATGGTCGTGATAGGCTTTAATTACATTGATAAAAAATGTCAAAAACTGTAAATTAGTTTTTGGTGTTTTACCTGGACTTAATAAATTTTTTCCTGTATTTGTTCCTAAACTCCAATTGTTGTGTTTACCACTTCCATTTACTCCTGCAAATGGTTTTTCATGAAATAAAACTCTGAAATTATGGTGACGGGCCACTTTCCTCATCACATCCATCATTAGCTGATTATGATCTACTGCTAAATTACATTCTTCAAAAACCGGTGCACATTCATATTGATTTGGTGCAACCTCGTTATGTCTTGTTTTTACTGGAATTCCCAAGTAATGACATTCCAATTCAAATTCACGCATAAAACTGACGATTCTCTCTGGGATTGAACCGAAATAATGATCCTCTAATTGTTGTCCTTTTGCTGGTGTATGTCCAAATAAAGCACGCCCAGTCATAGACAAATCTGGTCTTGCATTAAATAATGCGCTATCAATTAAAAAGTATTCTTGTTCCCAACCTAAAGTAGCGGTTACCTTGGCTACATTCTTATCAAAATATTGACAAACATCGGTAGCAGCTTTATCCAATAAATGAAGTGCTTTTAATAATGGCGTTTTAAAATCTAATGCTTCACCAGTATAAGAAACAAAAATGGTTGGAATACAAAGCGTATTACTTAAAATAAATGCCGGTGAGCTTGGATCCCAAGCTGTATATCCTCGAGCTTCAAAAGTATTTCTAATTCCACCATTGGGGAAACTAGATGCATCCGGTTCTTGTTGGATTAATTGAGCACCACCAAATCTTTCAATCGCTCGCCCACCTTCAACTGGTTCAAAAAAAGCATCATGTTTTTCGGCAGTATCACCCGTTAACGGTTGAAACCAATGTGTATAATGTGTTGCTCCTTTTGCACAAGCCCAATTTTTCATGGCTGATGCCACTTGATCGGCTATTCTTCTGTCAATGTTTGAACCTTTTTCACTTGCTTCTATTACACTATTATAAGCTTCTTCACTCATATATTCACGCATAGCATCTTTACCAAAAGTGTTCATTCCGAAATAATCTGAAACTCGGTTTGCGGGTTCTTGAACATTAACCGACTGACGGTTCATGACCTCTTCTAAAGCTTTAAAACGAATACTAACCATAATTTTTCTGGATTTGAGTTAAAAATCAATTTTTTGACAAATCTAACTCAAAAATCAGGGGGTCAAACAAAAAAAAGTGAATTATTTTATCCACATACGTTAAAAACAGGGGGGGGTAATAAGAAAAACCTAATCTTCTATATCTTTCTTGAGGTCTTTAAATTCCTTGGTAATGGAATCACCTTCGCCTTCGGCATTGTTAAGCGGCTCTTTTACTTGTCTTTCAACTTCTGTGGCTGATTTTCGTATTTCTTCTTGAACTTGATTTGCCGCATCTTTGATCTGACGAAAACCTCGACCTAAAGTTCTGGCCATAGTTGGTATGCTATTAGCTCCGAAAAACATCAGAACAAAAACAAGTATTAAAAAAATCTCACCACCGCTAAAGTTTAAGAAAAGTAACATAAGGCAAAGGTAAAATAAAAAACCCCGGTGATAGTTCCGGGGTTCATTTATAATTAAGAATAATTTTTAATCTTTTTTAGCTCTTGTGAAATCCACAATTAAAGGTGTTGCAACACAAAGCGATGAATAGGTTCCTACTACGATACCAATTAATAACGCGAATGAAAAACCTTTAATGGCTTCTCCTCCGAATAAGAAAATAGCAACTAATACCACTAAGGTAGTTAAGGATGTATTGATAGTACGACTTAAAGTACTATTCAAAGCATTATTGATAAGTATATTTTGATCGATCTTTTTACCTTCACTTAAGTACTCACGAATACGGTCAAAAATAATTACTGTATCGTTAATTGAATAACCAACAACAGTAAGAATAGCTGCAATAAATGCTTGGTCTATTTCCATTGAGAATGGTAGTATACCATAGAAAATAGAGAACATACTAATGGTAATAATTACATCATGAAATAGTGCTAGTACTGCGCCAGTTCCATATTGCCATTTTTTGAATCGGAATACTACATAAAGGAATATAATAATTAACGCAACAATAACGGCAGTAATAGATGTAGATTTTAAATCTCCAGATACCGATGCACCCACTCGTCTTTGTTCGATAATTTCATATTCACCCATATCTTTTAGACCGATTTTCAATTTATCCTCTACAATTTTATCAGAGGCTTCATTTTCAAATTCAGTACCACTCATGAATTTGGTGGTGATTTTTGCTTTGAATTTATTATCAATCATTTTAACCTCAGGTTTCAATTGCTGACCATCCTCAACGAATTCTTTTGCTAAATTATTTTTGATTAATTCATAATCGGCTTCTTTATCTGAAAACTCTACTGTGAATGTTCTTCCTCCGGTAAATTCAACACCATAATCTAAACCGCGCGTGGCTAAAGAAATGAATCCGCCTATAATAATCAATGATGAAATTGTATAAAAAATCTTTCTTTTTCCTATGAAATCATAATTCGCTTTTGACATTAAATTTTCTGAAAATTTATTAGAGAAAGAAATTTCTTTTTTGCGCTCTAACATTTCTGTGATAATTAAACGAGAAATAAACAAGGCAGAAAATAATGAAGTAAAAATACCAATGATTAATGTGGTGGCGAATCCTAAAACAGGACCTGAACCAAAAATTGCCAATACAATTGCCGTTAATAAGGTAGTTAAGTTTGCATCGACAATGGAAGACATGGCATTTTTATAACCTTCTTCAACCGCAAGTTTTACCCCTTTACCTTCACGTAATTCCTCTTTTATTCGTTCAAAAATAATTACGTTAGCATCCACGGCCATACCAATGGTTAATACGATACCAGCAATACCAGGTAATGTTAATGAAGCTTGTAATGAAGCTAATGAACCAATCAAGAAAAAGATATTGGCAATCAACGCAACATTAGCAATTAATCCTGCTTTTGCATAATATGCCCACATATACACTAAAACTAATAGCATGGCTATTGCAAAAGAGATAAATCCAGATTGAATATTATCAGCCCCAAGTGTTGGTCCAACGATAACCTCATCAATAATTCTTGCCTTAGCTGGTAAAGTTCCCGACTTTAAAATATTGGCTAAGTCATCTGCTTCTTCAATTGAGAAGTTTCCTGAAATTTGAGAAACACCACCGGTAATTTGTTGTTGAACCGTTGGAGCGGAATAAACTGCTCCATCCATGGTGATGGCTATTGCTTGTCCTTTATAAGTGTTTGTTAAATTAGCCCATTTCTCAGCACCATCAGCATTCATATGCATTACAACTTCCACTTGATTGGTGTTTTGGTCAAAATCTTGACGAGCTTCAGTAATTACACTTCCATCTAAATTTGGTGAACCATCGCGAGTAGTCAATTTAATTGCATATAAATAGAATACATCCGTTTCAACGCCATCTTCACCTGCAATTGGTTTTGCACCCCACATAAATTTGATGTTCTTTGGAAAAACTGCGCGACTAACTCTATGATTTAACCAGGCATTTAATTGTGCTGTATCTTGAGAACGAGCAGCACCCATAATTCCATTAACCCAAACTTTTTGATTTTGTTCATTGTTAGCTTGAGCTGCTTCTAAACTTAATAAAGTAAGAATAGATTGAGGTTCTAATTTCTTATTCTTTTCTTCCTCTTTTTTCTTTGCTTCTTCTACTTTCTTTTTAGCTTCTTCTGCCTTAGCTAATGCAAGTTTTGTAGAGTCCGTTTCTTCAGGTTGAGTGGCGTTTTCTGCAACCTCTGGCTCTACTTCATTCGTTTTAACCTTAACTGTATCTTCTATTACTTTCTCTTCAATTCCTTTTTCCTTCTTCACTAATAAACCAATCGCTTTATCAGCTTCAACAAGTGGAGTAATCAATTCGTAATTTCCAGACGTTGTCCAGAACTCAAGGTTAGCCGTGCTTTGTAATAATTTTCTTACCCGAACTTTATCTTTTACACCAGGAAGCTCAACTGTAATTCTACCACTGTTGGGTTGACGTTGAATGTTTGGTTGATTTACCCCGAATTTATTGATACGAGTATTCATGACCTGCTCCATATTCTCAATGGCCACATTTTTTTGTTCATTTAAAATCTCAATTACTTTATCGTTGGAGTAACTTGATTTAAACAAATCCTTATTGTGCATGCTGAAAATTTTTGCCAAACTTGCTTCAGCATCATTCTTTTTGAATTCAGCATAAAAATTTTCAATGAAATCTTCAGTATCACCATACTTTTCTATAGCCTTCTCAAATGGAACACGGAATTTTTTATTCTTCGTTTTTCCAGATAAATTATTAACTAAATCAGAAGTGGAGATTTCTAAAGTAACCGACATACCACCTTGGAGATCGAGTCCTAAACTCAACTCGCGTTTTTTACAATCCTGATAAGTAAATCCGAATATCGGATAGACAGGCTTGTTATTCATGGTAATCAAGTACTGCTCTTCATACTTTCTTTTTAGATTTTCAATTTGCGATTGACTCGTCAAATCGAAAGTATCAGAATTCAGTATGGTGCTTTTTACTTTAGCCAGATTCAATAAAGAATCTAATTTTGATTCGGCATATTTTGTAGCATCTTTTTCAACTCCTGAGGTTACCCAAGAATAAGAAATCTGAAATAAGCAGGCTAATGTCAGAAGGATTGTAAAAACCCAGATCGTAGCTTTGTTTTGCATTAGAAATGATATTTATTTAGTCAATTTTTAGGGGTGCAAATATAAAAGAACATTACTGATTTACCAATATAATATCTAATTATCAGATATTCAGGCCTAAAATTCTTGTAATTTCTTGATTATCTTTGTACAGGCAACAAAACTAATCCTATTTTTGTCTAAATTACTATGAAACAAATCTTTTCCACTTTTTGGATGATTTTGGCCTTTGCAAGCTTAATGGCTCAGCCTAACACCTATCTTTTCTCTCGTTTCGATAGTATTCCCGTCACTATCAACTCATCATCCTTAGATTTTCCATGGGCAGGCGGACTAAACTATTCTCAATTTTCTAATATTGACTTGAATTTTGATGGAAATAATGACCTATTTATTTTTGATAGAACAGGAAACAAAACCCTAACCTTTTTACATTCGGGGGTTGCAGGGGTTACTGATTTTCAATATGCCCCAGAGTATGAAGCTCAATTTCCGAATATGACTAATTGGGCATTATTAGTAGATTATAATTGTGATGGCTTGCCGGATATTTTTACCAATAGTCCGGGTGGAATTCGCATTTTTAAAAATACCTCTTCCGTTTTAACGGGAATTTCATTCGTGATGGTGGAGAATTTACTTTACTCCTATTTCTACTCTGGAATGGTAAATTTATATGTTAGTTCAGTGGATTTACCCGCGATAACTGATATTGATAATGATGGTGATGTTGATATTTTGACGTTTGGTTTAGTAGGATCAAAATTAGAATACCACAAAAATTTATCGGTTGAATCTGGATTTGGTTGTGATAGTTTACACTTTCGTCTAAAAAATGATTGTTGGGGAAATTTTAGTGAAGCCATTACCACTAATGAATTGACATTATTTGATACTTGTGCAACAACAATAACGTCGCCAGAAATGGATTTTACTCCAGTTTCGTTAATAGGCGATGTAAAATACGATTCAATACAAATGGGAGGAATTCGTCATTCTGGCTCTTGTTTAATTGCTTTTGATAATAATGGTATAAACAGTAAAGATTTATTACTTGGGGATATTTCTGCAAAAAATTTAGTTTATGCCGAAAATGGAGGCGTTAGTCCCAATCTAAATTCTTCTATAGTTGCGCAAGACACCTTGTTTCCTTCTTATAATATACCTATTAATATTAAAACTATGGCATGTCCATTTAATGTAGATGTAAATAATGATGGGAATCTTGATTTAATTGTCACACCACAATCAACAGCGGTGAGTGAAAATGCAAAAGGTGTTGCCTACTATCAAAATGATTCAATTACCACTTTTCCTAATTTCAATTTTCAAACATCCAACTTATTTCAAATTGATATGATAGAAAGAGGAGAAGGCGCGTTGCCTGTTTTGTTTGATTATGATAATGATGGATTATTAGATTTGCTGGTATCGAATTATGGTTTTTTCAACGCTTCGACAGATACCTATACATCTAAACTTTGTTTATTTAGAAATAATGGATCAACCGCACAACCTTCATTTATTCAAATCAATGATAATTTCGAAAATCTTTCAGCGACTATGAATGATTTTAGTTTACATCCTGCTTTTGGTGATTTAAATAATGATGGTGATGGAGATATGTTAGTTGGGGGATATAACGGAACTTTATATTACTTTGAAAATATTGCAGGAGCTGGCAATCCGGCTGATTTTGTTTTATCACAGGCTAATTTAACAGATAATTTGACAGCCATCATTGACATAGGACAATATTCCACGCCCTTCTTAAAAGATCTGGATCGTGATGGTGACAATGATTTATTAATTGGAGAAAGAAATGGAAATATTAATTATTATGAAAACATTGGAACAGCTTCTGTTTTCAGTTTTAGATATGGAACTGATACATTAGGTGGGATAAAAGTAAATCAAGCGGGTTATGTAACGGGATTTAGTGTTCCCTCGGTTTATGAAGATAATGGAAAGTATCAATTAATAATTGGTTCGCAAACGGGATATGTTCATCATTACGATAGCATTGAAAATAATATTATGGGTAGTTACCGTCAGGTAGATACAACTCTATTAGGTTATCCGCATGGAATTAGAAGTGGTGTTGCACCTGTTGACATTAATAATGATGGTTATATGGACCTTTTTACTGGAAATTATCGAGGTGGATTAAGTTTTTTTAAGGGAGATTCGCAAGGGACAATTGGGATAAAAGAAGAAGTTTTAAGTCAAATCCATATTTATCCAAATCCTACCCAAAACAGTATTAATTTTGAGTTTGAATCAGATAACGAAGTTAAATTGAAATTAGTAGACATTACAGGAAGAATAATTAAAGAGGATAAGATATATAACGGTTACTCGTTAGATATTCATAATTTATCAGGTGGAATTTATTTTATATACTTAGAATATCAATCAAAAACACTTACTCATAAAATAGTTAAACAATAATTTCGATAAAAACCATTAAAATGATATCTAGAAAATTATTATTTTATTCAATTAGCATTTCGCTTTTCCTATTGGCATCTTGTACAAAAACACCAGGATCCGGAGGAAAAGCAATTATAAATGTTCATATAATGGATGGCAATAGTAATATTCCTTATACAGAAATTAAAATAAAATACGGAGCTAATAGTTATCCTGGTGTAGTCGCAACTTATGACAATACGATAATTGGAGATGTTAATGGCAAAAATAGTTTTGAGGGATTACAAAGAGGGGATTATTATATCTACACCTCTTATTTAGATACTTCAGGTTTACTTCATGAAGGAGGAGTCTATGTAAAAATAAATAATAAGCCTGGGGAGCAACATATTGTTGTAGACATGGGTGAAGAAGATCCTTTTTAAATGAATCTACCTGATCATTTAGTATTATTTGATGGTTATTGTCATTTATGTGATGGAAGTGTAAAATTTATATTGAAACACGACACTCATAAAATTTTCAAATTTGCCTCGCTTCAATCGGAAACAGGAAAAAAAATCATTGAAAAATATCGAATTGATCTTTCCTTAGGTGAATCCATTATTTATTTAAAGAAAGAAAAAGTTTACACTAAATCTTCAGCAGCACTTTGGATTGCAAATGAAATTAAATTTCCAGCCACATTAATTTCTGGATTGATCATTTTTCCACCTATGATTCGTGATTTTACCTATGATTTTATTGCAAAAAATAGATATAAATGGTTTGGTAAAAGTGAAACCTGTTTATTACCCGATCCCGAACAAAGAAATCGATTTATCGATTTATAATTACCTATTTTCGATTAACATTTGAGCGCCCTTTTCTCCAATTTTAGATCCAATAGCCACGCCCATTCCGCCCATTCTTACCGCCACAAAAACATTCTTTCCGACAGGTTTTACAATTGGTATTTTTTCTGATCCAACTCCCATAATTCCACTCCAACGATACTCAATTTTAAAATCTTTTCCAGGAATAATATCTTCTCTCAGCATTTTTTCGAGATGATCTTGGATTAATTGAGTAGTTTCCATTTCAGTTGTATTTTCACCTTTGAAATCTAAATTTCTACCGCCTCCTAATAAAACTCTGTCGTTAATATTTCTAAAATAATTATACCCTCGATCATAATGAAAAGTGCCGTTTAATTTTAAATCTTTTATTGGTGATGTAACTAAAACTTGTCCTCGAGCAGGTTGAACATCTAAATCGGGGAGTAATTGACGTGCAAATCCATTTGTAGTAATAATTAATTGCTTGGCAGAAAAATTTAACTCCTTTGAAAATATTTTGACCTCATTTTCGGTTTCCTCATAATGATTAATTAAAATATTATTTAATACAATAATATCATTTAAATAAGCCTTTTTTAATAAATTAAACATCATTAATCCGGTGTCAATACTTCCTTCATAAGAATTTCCTATGATGTATCTTACATAATTAGAAAATCCATTTCTAGAAATTAAATTAGAATTAATTGAATAAACTTCATTCCCAATAAAATCAGAAAATAATTGATTATATTTTTCAATATTTTCAGCGCATTTATTGAATATATTTAAATCATTTTCAGAAAAAAGTTCAAATCCTCCACAAGGATTATAACCAATCGCCTCATCTGACAATTCGAATCTAAGTTTTTGTAAACCTTCAAAACGCATTTTTACTAAATCAACCGACTCTTCTAAACTAAAGTGGTTAAGATCATCCATTAATTCGGAGAGGGAACCGAAACAGCAAAATCCCGCATTTTTAGTACTTGCGCCATTTGGCAATATTCCTCGTTCCAAAACCACCACTTTCCAATTCGGATTTTTACGCTTGATTTCCAGCGCAGTAAATAACCCAACGATTCCTGAGCCGACAATCACTAAATCAACTTGCTCAAAAAAAGTGTTTTTTTCCCAGTAACTAAAGTTATTTTTCATCGTTATTTCTTTGATTGACAACTAGGGTTTAAAACTAAGTCATTTTTTTTAAGATATTTGTATAGAATAACTGAACTTTTTTCCACCAAGGGTGTATCTGTTTAAAATGAGGTCAAAATTTACATACTTTTTCTTACTTGTTTGGTTGATTCCCTTAGTAGGGTTCTCTCAAGCCACTTCTACAATTGAAATCAAGGGAGATGTTGATGACTTAAATACCGGTGCCGGTTTATCGGGAGTAACAGTAAGTGTTTACAAAAATGGTTCTTTGTTAGAGTCAGTAATTACAGGTTCTGGTGGAAAATATAAAATTAAAAAAATTGATGCTGATGGAGTTATTACTGTAAAATTCTCAAAGCCTGGTTTTGTAGGAAAGTATGCCGAAATTGATGCATCGGGAGTTCTCCCAGAAGATGCTGGTATTTTTCAGCTTGATGTAAGTACTTCCATTTTCGAACAAATACCTGATGTTGATTTTTCAATTCTCGATAGCAAACCCGTTGCAAAAGCAAAATACGTAAAAGGTCTTGATAATATTGAATGGGATGTTACTTATATCGAAAAAGTAAAAAAGGACGTTGAAAAGATCATGGCAAAGGCAGAAGATATCAAAAAAGCTCAAGCTGATGCTGCCGCAGCAACCGAAAAAAAATTCAATGATGCCGTAGCTGCTGGAAATGCTGCAGTAACCACCGGTGATTATGCCACCGCAATTAAGAAATATAATGAAGCTTTGACTGTTAAAAACGATGCAGATGTAAAGAAAAAAATAGTAGAAGCGGAAACAAAAATGAAAGAAGCCAATTCGAAAGCGGATACAGATAAAAAGTACAATGATTTAATGGCAGAAGCAAAAAAATTCTTTGATGCGAAGGATTATGCTAACGCCAAACAAAAATACCAAAATGCTTCAACCGTAAAGACAACTGAAGTTGCACCGAAAGAAAAAATCAAAGAGATTGAAGGAATACTCGCCAAACAAATGGAAGATGAAACCAAATACAATAAATATTTGGTTGATGGAGACAAAGCATTACTTAATTCAAAATATAATGAAGCTATCGTTCAATTCACCGAAGCTTCAAAAATGCGTCCAAATGAACAGCAACCCAAAGACCAATTAAAAAAAGCGCAGGATGCAAAAAAAGCCGCAGAAGCAGATGCACTTGCAGAAAAAAAGAAAAAAGAAGATTTTGATAAATTTGTTTCAACAGCAGATCAAAATGTAACAGCAAAAAAATACGATGATGCGATTGCTAATTATGATAAGGCACTTGCTTTAATGGATGATGCTGTAGTAAAAACAAAAAAAAATAATGTAATTAAAGCTAAAGAAGCAGATGTTGCTGCTACTCAAAAAGCAGAAGAAGAAAAAAAGAAAGAAAAAATCAGGAGAGAAGAATATGACAAGTTGATAAAAAAAGGTGGTGAAGAAATGATTGCCACAGAATATGAAAAAGCTATTGGGACTTTTGAATCTGCCTTAATTATTTTTCCAAAAGATTTACCTGCCGAAACAAAATTGGCTGAAGCCAAGAAAAAACGTGACGATAAATTAGCCAACGATAAATTAGCCGAAGCTGAAAAATTAAAAAAAGAAAAATTTGATGCTCTAATTATACGAGGAGATGGTGAAGTTGGAAAAACAGAATTTGATAAAGCTATAGCTACTTTTAAAGAAGCCTTACTAATAATAAAAGATGAACCAACTGCCAAAACTAAATTAGCAGATGCAGAAAAGAAAAAAGCAGATTACGTTAAAAACAAAGCTGACTTTGATAAATTAGTTTCAGAAGGTGATGTTGCTGCAGCAACAAAGAAATATGATGAAGCAATTGCTAAGTATGAAAAAGCATTAGTTATTACTCAGGACGCAGCAGTTAAATCTAAATTAGACAAAGCAAAATCAGATCGTGATTTAACTTTAGGTGTAGCAGAAGCAGAGAAGAAAAAGAAAGAAGATTTTGCAAAGTTGATAGTAGAAGGTGATGCT
>CAMBFX010000081.1 GCA_945865695.1 Chryseobacterium gleum
TCTAATTCAATCAACAAATAATCCACTTTTTTATTAACGAAGGTATCGAGTTCTTCACCGATGTAATTTTCAGCAGAAGTAATGAAGTAATAATATCCTAACGGAATTGTACGTGTTGCTTTTCCTTGTGAATTGACTTTTATGGTTTCAAAATCTTGTCCGTTCGATGTTATTCTAACAATTGCGCCAGGAATTGGTTTTCGCGAATAATAATCAATCACTTCAATTTTCAATGGAAAAGAAATTTGTTCAGACATACTCGTTGAGTTAGAAAAATCGGGACAATTGGGTGAAGCATCCAATGGCATTTCCAAAATTTCTCCTGCTAAACTAATTTTTATTGGTTCCATCGCAGAGCTAACGTAAACATCAATTTCTTCAGCAAATTTTCCTGTTTTTCTAGGATTGTATTGAATTCTCAATAATGTAGAACTATCTGGTAAAAGTGTTTTTGTTTTTAATAAAACAGAATATTCACGCGGGTTATTTATTCGAAGTATATAATCTTTCTTATTTCCTTTATTGGTCAAAATAAAATCAGCATAACGAATTCCGTCAGAAGAAATCGTTCCCAAATCAACATGTGTTTTTTGCACAGTTATTTGTGCCGAACATTGGACGAATAACGAAAAATTAAAAACGAAAAACAGAATTAACCCCCTCATAATTTAATCATACGCAGAAATGATGCCAAGGGTTTCTTAGAATTAAAATGCTAATTGAAAATAGAATTAATTGTTTCCGTAAAGCGCCATCTTATTTCTCTCGGAATCTAGAAAATAACAGAAATATCCTTCTTTCCCATCAATCAATGTTTTTGGGATGACCGATTTTCCATCCTTTTCTTTGTTTTTTATCAATGTTTTCTCTTTGAGAATCACTCCACCGTTGTCTTCTATCTTTTCGATTATTGCATCCATCTTGCCCGTTACATTGAAAAAAAGAACCGAACCTGTTCCTGGTGATTCATTTTCTTTGGTTTCAATAATAGCACCATTTATCTGGTCATTTTTATGGATAGAAGTAATTATTCCATGTGGAATATCATTGAAGGCAGTTTCTTGAATGGTCAATTCAAAAACGGTTCTATAAAAATCCACTGCGCGTCTGAAATTATAGGCGGGTATTTCAAACCAACAAATCATCCGAAATGGTTTTGACACCTCTTCTTCTGGTTTTTTCAAGAAATCAAAAAATACCATGCTGATTAGTTTTAATATTAAAATTTAGGAATAACCCTTTCAATAAAAAATTACTTCGATGAATAGCAAACTAAATCGCCTTAATCGCCTTTTCGATTCTTTGAATAACTTTCTCCTTGCCTAATAATTCTACCATTTCAAATAAAACAGGTCCACCCGCCAAACCACTTAGCACCACTCTAAATAACTGCATAAATTGCCCTGGATTTAAATTCAAAGTTGCCGCTGTTTCTTTAAACGTTTTCTCTGTTTCCGCCGCAGAAAAATCAGAAAATTTTTCGAAATTATTGATAACTTCTCCAAAGAATTTTTTAGCGTCATCGTTCCATTTTTTCTTGATTACTTCCGCATCAAAACTTTCTGGATCTTTGAAAAAGAAATTTCCTAAACCAGAAAATTCATTCGTAAAAACTGCTTTTTCTTTAATCAATCCCACCGCTTTAGTCACATAATTCTTATCTGCAGAAATTCCTTGCGCAGCCAAATCCTTCATCCAAATTTCCGCTAATTGTTCATCTGAACGATGACGTAAATATTGTTGATTGAACCATTTTGTTTTATCGGGATCAAATTTCGCCCCCGATTTACTTACGCGCTCTAAAGAAAATTCATTTACCAATTCCTCCAATGTAAACATCTCTTGATTTCCGCTTGCGTGCCAACCTAAAAGAGAAAGCATATTGATAAATCCATCTGCAAAATATCCTTTTTCTCTATAGCCCGAAGAAATTTCTCCTGATTTAGGATCTTTCCACTCCAATGGAAAAACAGGAAATCCTAATCGATCTCCATCACGCTTACTCAATTTTCCATTGCCATCTGGTTTCAATAACAATGGTAAATGTGCAAACTGTGGCATCACTTCTTCCCAACCTAAATAACGATATAACAATACATGCAATGGTGCTGATGGCAACCATTCTTCCCCTCGAATTACATGCGTAATTTTCATGGAGTAATCATCCACTACGTTCGCTAAATGATAAGTTGGCATTCCATCTGATTTGAAAAGTACTTTATCGTCCATTTGAGCGCTATTTACCACTACCCAGCCTCTAATAATGTCCTGGACGCGAATTTCTTCATTACGCGGAATTTTTATTCTGATAACATAAGCCTCTCCACTTTCCAATTTTCTTTTTACTTCATCTTCTGGAAGTGTTAAAGAATTTTTCATGCTCTGACGAGTGATAGCATTATACGAAGCGTTGGTTGCTTTTGCAGCTTCCAATTTTTTTCGCATCTCATCGAGTTCTTCAGAGGTATCAAATGCATAATAGGCATGTCCCGATTTTATCAATTGATCGGCATACGATGCATATACGCCTTCATCCTTACGATTGCTTTGGCGATAAGGTGCATAAGTTCCATCACCAAAACCAACTCCTTCATTGGGAACAATACCGCACCATTTCAAGGATTCTATAATATATTCTTCAGCACCTGGAACAAATCGTTCTTGGTCGGTATCTTCAATACGAAGAATAAAATCTCCACCGTGTTTTTTTGCAAATAAATAATTGTATAAAGCTGTTCTCACTCCGCCGATATGTAACGGTCCGGTTGGACTTGGGGCAAAACGTACTCTGACTCTGCGATCGTTCATTGTAATAATTTTGGGCAAAGATATACTTTTTAGGCAAAAGCCATGAGTGATAAGTGATGAGGTAAGTAAAGTAAAAAGGAATCCAAAATCTTGCCGCATGGCTCATGGCTCTTGCCTTTCTTTTTGGCTTACTGAAAAGCTTTTAAAGTTGCTTCCTCTTCACCAATTTAACTTGCGCCAAATAAGTTGGCATGAACCATCAATAGATATAAGAAATTGTTGTGATTCGAATACTCCTTGCGCCCTTACCTTTGGAGCATTTAAAGATTCCGTTTTTCTAACAAAGAAAATCCTTCAGCTTCCTTTTCAAACATGCCTGGAAATAATTGCGCATCGTTTTTTCAAGAAAAATTTCCTACAGATGTTTCAATTTTAAGAGACTCATTGATACTACCACCATGTTAATGCGTGATATGCCGAAAAATAACTGGTTGATTGGTTTTCTTGTTGTATGACAGAGATAATATGCTCGGTGAAAGGAGAGCGTTTCATAAAATAAAGATAATTAAAAGTTGCTAATTTTTTATAAATTTGCCGAATAACATGGAGGATTAGCTCAGCTGGCTAGAGCGCTTGCATGCCCCGAATGCTTTCGGGGAAGAGGTCATCGGTTCTATAATTAATAATGTATAACGTTTATATAATTTTTTCAAAGAAACTAAATCGCTATTATGTGGGACACACAACTGATTTATTCAAACGTCTTAATGAACATAATAGTGGGATTTCTAATTTTACTTCAAAAGCAAATGACTGGGTATTGAAATTTACCGAAGAATTTGAAACAAGAGAAACTGCTCGTTTAAAAGAATTAGAGATAAAAAAGAAAAAAAGTAGAAAATACATAGAGTGGATAATAGAAATAAAACAAAAAATATAAAATGAATAATTATTTTTCGTTCTTTGTATCATCATGGGGGATTAGCTCAGCTGGCTAGAGCGCTTGCATGGCATGCAAGAGGTCACCGGTTCGACTCCGGTATTCTCCACCAAAAGTCCCGTGAAAAGCGGGATTTTTAATTTTAGTATTAATTACAAATGAGAATACATATTACCCTATTATTATTTACCATTTATGGAAGTTCACTACTTTATTCACAACAAATCCCTCCTGAAACTCCTATCAATCAACTCCAATTCTTCGGTTCGCATAATAGTTATCGATTAAAAACCTACGAACCTTTATGGGAAGAATTAAAAAAATTGAAACATCCTTTTTCAAAGGCTTTTTTAATTAAACCTTGGAATTATTCACACTCTGCTTCTCTCGATTCTCAACTTACCGTTTATGGATTGAGAAGCTTAGAATTAGATATCTATCATGACCCAACAGGTGGAAGATTTTATTCGCGAAAAGCCAATAAAATGATGGGTGAAAAAACAGAATCAGGAATTGAAGATTTAAAAAAACCTGGTCTAAAAATAATGCATGTTCCCGATTTTGATTATCAAACACATCATTATCTTTTTACAGAAGCCTTGAAGGAAATCAAAAATTGGTCGGAAAATAATTCGAATCACGAACCACTTTTTATAATGGTGGAGATGAAAGAACTTCATTTTATGAAATATTTTTTTCCTGGAAAATGTACTAAAGTACTTCCATTCACTAAAAATGCTGTAGATTCTATTGATCTGGAAATTGAATCGGTATTTGGAAAAAATTCGGAAATGATATTTTCTCCTGATGAAATGCGCGGAAATTATTCAACACTGAACGAATGTGCTTTATCTGAGGGTTGGCCAACGCTCGAAAAATCTAGAGGAAAAATATTTTTCATTCTTCAAGGCCCAAAAAAAGCGAAAGAAAATTATTTACAAGATCATTATTCGTTGAAAGGAAGAACCATGTTTCTATTTTCGGAGGAAGATCAGCCCGAAACCGCTTTTATTTTGAAGGATAATCCAAAAAAAATGAAAAAAGATATTGAGAAATTAGTGAAGAAAGGATACATGGTGCGAAGTCGAACCGATGAACATACCAGAGAAGCGAGAAGAGAAAAATACAAAAGATACAATTCCGCATTCGAAAGCGGAGCACAAATTATCTGCTCGGATTATTACGCTGGAGACAAATGTTTTTTGGATAAGAAAACATGTTCGCCCTATAAAACATCATTGCCAGGTGGAGAAATATTTAGAATAAATCCAATCTTTATTTCAGATACCACTAAAAAATAAATTAATGAGAAACTGAATTAGCTGCTATATATTTCAAAGATGAAGCTTCTGCAACTTTTCGAATGGCATTTTCAACTTCCTTTAAAATTTCATCTACTTCTTTTGATTGACAAAAAATAGGCTCACCGAAACATACATAAGAATCAAATGGAACCAATAATTTCTCTCCTCTCGGTAAAACTTTTCCCATTCCCTTCATAAAAACAGGAATGAACGGAACATTTGGATTTCGTTGCAATAAAACACCGATTCCCTTTTTGAATTCTTGTATTTTTTCTGGTTCTCCTCTAGTTCCTTCTGGAAAAAGAATAATTGAATCCCCCATTTTTAAAACATCAGTCATAATTTCAATCGGACTTTTGTCTTCTTTGTCTCTAGACCTTTTTATTAAAATGGCGTTAACCAAATTTCTGGAGAGAAAAGAACGAAATTTAGATTTTCCAAAATAATCAGCAGCAGCAATTGGGTGAGTTTTGACTAATTGCGAAAGAGGCAAAGCAGAAAGCATTGCCATGGAATCTAAATGAGAATTATGATTGGAAACCAGAATAAATTGTGGCGTTTTTTTTAAAATTTCTTTATTCCTATATTTCACACCAACGATAATTTTTAAAAATGTTCGCATGAGAATTGAATAAATTAATCCTAAAAATAATTTCTTTATCATGAATAGTACAAATTATAAATTAGATAAAAGAAAATAGGTGCAGTCATAGAAAGTGAATCTATTCGATCTAGAATACCACCGTGTCCAGGAATAGAAGAGCCTGTATCTTTTATTCCAATATCTCTTTTAACAGCAGAAATAACTACATCTCCAACAAATCCAAAGCAGGCCACAATAAATGTTACCATCACTGCTTCCCATTCGTTCATTGGAGTTAGAAAACGTAAAAAATATCCAATAACAACGGTTGTAATTAATCCTCCAATAAATCCTTCCCATGTTTTATTGGGGCTAATCTTAGGAATGATTTTATGCTTTCCAAAAAATTTTCCCCATGTAAATTGAAAAACATCATTTATTTCTGTAATAAAAACGATAAATAATAATAAACCTCTACCTCCAGCATCAAAGCTTGGTAAGTCTGGTAAAGAGAGAAAATAAGCCAAATGGCTCAATGAAAAAACAGTTAGCATTAATTGTGTTGGCAAAACGCTCATTGATCTTCCGATATCATTTGTAATTCCACGAATCACTAACATAAATGGAATCCAAACAAACATAAAAACCGGAATAAAAATGGTGAAAAGATTATAATATCCTTTGTAAGCTAAATAATACTGAACTGGAATAGCGAGATAACACCAAATAATTACTCTTCTATCCTCGTCACGAATATTTTTACTGATACTTGCAATTTCTCTCATCGCCACGAATGACAAAAGTCCAAATGCAATAAATGAAATAACCGGATGAACTAAAACGGCCGTTATAAAAATGGTAGCCATCATCCACCAAGATTTGGTTCGCATTTTTAATTCTGTTAAATTGGATTTAGGTGCAATAGATCCCCAAATAAAAAAAAGTAGAGTTGAAAAAATTAGAATTCCTACTATTAAAAATACAATGAAGAATACTTCTTTGTTGTTAAGGTAAACCGAACTTTCAAAAAATTCCATATTTATGCTTTAATGGTTTTATAAATTCTCGTTCCTGTGCTAATTAATAATAATACAATTGCTGTAGAAAAAATATAATCTATATAGAGAACGATATCTGACCAAAAATATCCAATCAAACAAATTAATCCGATTAAAAATGCGCGGTCACTTTTTCCCATGGGGCCGTCATATTGTCGAGTGCCACTTACTGCTTTTCCTAATACCCCTACAAATTCATTAACAATGGATAAAAATAAAAATCCAAGAAAAATATAAATATTCATTGGGAAAACTTTAATAAGCGGAAAAAAAATAAAAATATCTGAAATCACATCTCCTAATTCATTTAAAACTTCACCCGCTTTTGATTGCATATTATAGGTTCTTGCCATCATTCCATCCAAAGCATTCAAAGCCATTCTCAATAAAAGCAAAACGGGAATCAAAATCAATGTTATTCCATTGGGATAATGCCAAGTTAACATACCGGTTCCGACAGAAAGAATGACTGCTGCCCATGTAATATGGTTGGCAGTAATTTTTAGTTTAAATAAAAAAGTAAGAATTGGTTTTAATAATTCTTGAAACTTAGGTTTTATTTTATAAATTGAAATCATCTTTATTTTATAAATTCTTTAAATGGATCTTCATTGTATTTTGTTCTTCTAACTGAATCACTGAATTCCCCTTCTCTAAAGAAATGGATTATTTCATTTGCAAAATCATTTAGATTCTGATATAATTCATCATGATTCATCCAAATATACTGAACATCATCAAATTTTTGGTTGAGCGAATCTGCTTCCCAATCAACTTCACCCAATGAAAAAACTGATTTTTTGTGTTTATATACCAATTTAGTGGCTTCGCTTTCTATTAATATTCCTATTTTTGTTTCTCCTTTTTCAATCGGTGAATAGGGTGTTTCAGAAAATTCTCGCATGATTTTTCCCGAAATTATTCGAATCAAAAAGGGAATATCTTTCACTAAAGCATAGGGTGCTCGCTCTTGTAATGGACTTCGATCGTAAACGATAGAATGGATTTTTACTTCTGGATATTTTTGTAGCCATTGATTCAATGTCCACGAACCAACGATATAAGAGAAAACATGTATTTTTTTATATTCTTTTAAATTTCTTTTGATGTAAAATTCATTCATATTTTCCACACAACTTGCAATAGAATTTCTCGATAAATAATCTGGAATAAATACATCATATTGTTTATTGAAAAAATATTCGGCTACTTCTTTTGTGCCATGTACTTTGGATCCAAATCCTGGAAGTATTAAAATAGCTTCTCGTTCACTTATTTTTTTGGAATTGGTATCGATGAAAATTCGCTCTTTCGCCTCAGTTTCAAACTGAAATAATACAATTAGAAATATTATACCTCCTTTTTTCAAAACAAAACTATTTGATTAACAAATCTAATCTTATCTTGCATACCTGCAAATTAATCCTGTAAAATAACAGAAGATAAATTTAGAATCACTTAACTTTAGTTAAATAAAAAATTGCTTTACTTTGTGCTATGAAAAATTATAAGAAATATTTCACTTTACCTGCTAGTCCTGAGGAAGTATATCAAGCACTAACCAATCCACTAACCATTGAAATGTGGTCAGGTGAAGAGGCAACAATGTCTACGGAGCCAGGATCTGAATTCGCTTTATGGTCGGATAGTATCGTTGGAAAAAACATAGAGTTCATTGAAAATAAAAAAATGGTTCAACAATGGTATTTCAATCAAATTGATGAATCTATTGTAACCATTAAATTACATCCTGATGGAAGTGGAACTTCTGTAGAATTGCATCATACCAATATTCCAGACGATGACTATGAAAATATTACTGAGGGATGGCGCGAAGCATATATGGGTTCACTTCAAGAATATTTTTCAGATAGAAATTAAAATTATCATTTCTTCTTGCCAACTGTAAACTGAGAACTTTTTTACAACTTCCTCTCCAAACCACTCCAACTTCCTCCGTTGTGAACCTCTTTGAATCCGTTTTTTAGTAAGCTATTTTTAGCCGAAGCGCTTCTCATTCCACTCGCGCAACAAGTAATTACAATTTGATTCTTCTTTAATTTCTTCAAATTATTTTCTAAATCTTGAACCGGAATATTCAAACTTCCGCAAATATGTCCGCTCGAAAATTCACCTGAACTTCTTACATCTAAAATCAAAGCTCCGTTATTTACCAATGAAGAATAATCAATAGTGGCTATTCCCAACATTTTTTTTAATTTAGTTAACATCCTTTAATTTTTATTTTTTGTTGTAGCATCTTCCATTTTTTCCTTTGTAACAGTGGGTGCGTATGATACAAAAAAATTAATCCACATCAATCGTGATAAACGATAAGTAAGCGGCGCCATGATTAAACCAAAACCAATAATGATAGATGCAATTAAAAAAATATTAGTTTCTTCAGGTAATAAAATCAAAGTAGCCACCCATCCCATCACAAACCAAGCAACATTTAATGCATAACTGATGAACATCGCCCCGAAAAAAAATCCTGGTTCGCGCGTAAATTTCTCTCCACAAACTTTACAAGAATGATCCATCTTGTAAAAATTCGTCAAATTATAGGGATTATTATGATTGAAAAATGGTCCTTCGTGACAATGAGGACATTTGTTTTTTACAATACTGTAAAGTTTAGTTTCATTAAATTCCATTTTATATTGGTTTTATGAAACAAATGTATCTACCACTTTTAGGATGAAAGGTGACGAAAGTTACATATCACTCAAAAGTTTGATTTGATTGCGATAAAGAAGTAATTTCTTTTCGTTTTCCAACTTTTTTAATAATCTAGAAACTACTTCTCGGCTGGTTGCCAATTCATCTGCAATTTGTTGGTGAGAAATATTTAATAAAGGCGAATGATGTGCTTTCGATTTATCTTTTAGATAATGAATCAATCTTTCATCCATTTTTTCGAATGCAATATGATCGATGGTTTTTAAAAGTTCATCAAAACGAGTTTGAATGTTCCTCATCACATAATTCTTCCAGGATGAATATTTTGTCATCCATTCATCCATGAGCTGTGAAGGAATCATAATCATTTCAACATTTTCTTCAGCGACTGCTTTTATTTCACTGCGTTGCCTAGCATTCATAGAACAGGTAAAGGTCATTGCACAACTTTCTGTTGGATTTACGTAATAAAGAAGTAATTCCTTACCTGATTCATCCACTCGAGAAACTTTAATTGTGCCAGAAATCACCAAAGGAATACTTTGAATAATTTGACCAGCATCCACAATAATTTCGCCAGCTTTAATGGAAACTTTGCGGCCTTTTGACTCCATTTCTTTCTGAAGAGAGGGTTCGAATGTGGGAAATGCCATACGCTAAAAATAAGGACAATTTAGCCAAGAATGATTTAAAAATAAAAAACCAGATACTTTAAATATCTGGTTTATTTGGCTCTCCCTGCTGGACTTGAACCAGCGACCCTCTGATTAACAGTCAGATGCTCTAACCAACTGAGCTAAGGAAGAATTTCCCCATTATTTTGGGACGGCAAATATATATAAAGTTCAATTCATGTCAAAAAAGTATTTTAACTCATTCAAATAAATTTTTTCTGCCCCGAAACCTTAGATTAAGGTTAGTTATGCCACATCTCATCGTTTTAGAATCAAAATCCAGATTTATTTAGTCTCTAAAAAAGGAAAAAGTCCATTAATTTAACTTTCTAAAATTCAAATTGGCTATAAACAATTTTCCTACCTTTGCGGCCAAACTAAAAAACAGCTATAATGAAAAAATTACTTTACATCGCTCCATTGGCATTAACCTTGATCCTTTCTTCTTGTGGATCTAAAGACGGAGACAAAAAAGACGAAGGTGACGGCAAGAAAAAAGCAGAAACTGGTTGCGACTGCATGGAAATCATGGTGGCCGAAATAAAAAAATTAGATGATATCTCTAAAATGGGTGAACTTGAATCTAGACTTAATAAAGAATATCCAGATTGTAATAAATTGGCAGATGAATTATTTGCTAAATACTCAGGACCTGAAGAGGCAGCAAAAGATTGTCCTGCGGTTAATGAATTAATGCAATTAATGTCGTCTATGCAACCAGAACCAACCATGCCATCTGATACATTGGAGAATGTAGAAGAAATGGAGGAATATGAAGAAGAAATGGAAGGAAATGAATAATCTTATTTTAGATAATGAAAAAGCCGCAATTGCGACTTTTTTTGTGGCCATATTTTAAATGCAAGAATTTAAAAAACTGAAATAATAAAGACTAAAATGCATTCCAGAATACGATAAAAATCTTGTAAAACCAAGACCCATTTTTCATTTCATTTATTTATCTTTACCCCATGCTCAAGCAGTCGTTAAACTTTAAGCTTTTACAAAAGTTATCTCCTCAACAGATTCAACTCATGAAACTATTGCAGGTGCCCACTGCTGAGCTAGATCAACGCATCAAAGAAGAAATGGAAATCAATCCAGCTTTGGATGAAGGAAAAGACGAAGAAGAAGGACCAGCCGAAGAAGAAAATGATACCGATGCAAAAGATGATTTAGATACTGATAACGATTCAGAAAATGACCGCGATGAAGATTTCAATATCAATGATTATTTAAGTGATGATGAAACACCCGATTATAAACTAAGCGCCAATAATAATTCTGCTGATAACGAAGAACGTTCGGTTCCGTTAGCATCAGGTGATTCTTTTCAGGAAAATCTCATGCAGCAAATCGATTTGCGCATCATTCACGAAAAGCAAAAACAAATTGTTACTTATATCATTGGTAATTTAGATGATTCAGGATATTTAAGAAGAGAATTAGAGAGTATTGTTGATGATTTGGCCTTCAATCAAAATATTACCGTTACAGAAGCCGAACTCGAAAAAATATTGCATATTGTTCAAGAGTTAGATCCTCCAGGAGTGGGTGCAAGAACGTTGCAAGAATGTTTACTCATCCAATTAAAAAGAAAAGAAGAAGACAGCATGGCTATTGAAAATGCCATTCTTATCATTGAAGAATATTTTGAAGAATTTACCAAGAAACATTACGAGAAAATCACGAAGAAAACAGGAATGAACGATGATGATCTCAAAGATGCTATTGATGAAATCATTCACCTCAATCCAAAACCAGGAAATTCTACAAAAGAAAGTGCAAAAACCAATTTCCAACAAATCATACCTGATTTTATCATTTACGAAGAAAATGGAAAGTTAGATTTGAGTTTAAATTCTAGAAACGCACCTTCACTAAAAGTTTCTCGCGACTATCAAGAAATGCTTCGTTCTTACTCTTCGAATAAAGGAGATAAAGCCTTGAAAGAAGCTGCAACGTTTGTTAAACAAAAAATTGATTCAGCTAAATGGTTCATTGAAGCTATTCGTCAACGACAACAAACGCTTCTTTTTACGATGAATGCTATCATGCAATATCAACATGACTATTTTTTAACGGGTGATGAGACGAAATTGAAACCGATGATTTTGAAAGATATTGCTGAAATTGTGGCAATGGATATTTCTACGGTTTCTCGAGTGGCAAACAGCAAATATGTGCAAACCAACTTTGGAACATTTTTATTAAAAACATTTTTCTCCGAATCACTTTCTACTGATTCTGGCGAAGAGGTTTCAACTCGAGAAGTGAAAAAAATATTAGAAGATGCCATTGGTGCCGAAGACAAAAACAAACCAGTTACAGATGATGCATTGGCGAAAATTTTAAATGATAAAGGTTATAATATTGCACGAAGAACAGTAGCCAAATACAGAGAACAATTAAATATTCCAGTGGCAAGATTAAGAAAGGAATTATAATATGTCGACTCCGTTCGCCCAAGCCATTTCCTATATTTTTCATCCTGTTTTTGTTCCATTAATTGCGATGTATATTTTTTTTAATTCGGGATCATACCATACCAATAATACTAATTCAGACGAACTTTTTCGATTCATGTATCAATTTGCTGGCTTGTTAACTGTACTGATGCCTATCATCAGTTTAGTAATTTTGGTTCGTAATAATTTCGTTTCTTCACTCAGTTTGCCCAAACAAGAAGAGCGAACGGGACCGTTTTTAATCACCGCTTTTTATTATGCTTTGTTTTATTTTTTATTGAAGAAACTCCCACCATCAGTTATTTCATGGGAATTTTTTTCGATGCAATTTGGAGCTATTTTGGTGTTATTAGTGGTGACATTGATAAATTTGAAAATGAAAATAAGTATTCATGCTGCAGGATATGCTGGGCTTGTTGGAGTTTACATGGGATTGGTGGCGAATGATGTAATTATTTTAGATAATACGATAATGACCGCACTAATTATTTTGGTGGGTGTTATCGGAACCGCAAGATTAAGTTTGGGCGCACATAAACCTTCCGAAATTTACATAGGCGCTTTAGTCGGTTTTCTTTGTACTTTTCTTGTAGTGAAATATCAAATTTATATTTGATAAAATAATTCCAAATGCAAAAATCATTGATAGTATTACGCGGATTACCCGGGAGCGGAAAAACCAGATTGGCAAATCTACTCTCTGAAAATAAAAAATATCCTGTTTTTTCTATTGATGATTATTTTACAGATGAGAAAGGAAAATATCATTTCAAATTTGATGAAAATCATTTGGCGTATAAACTTTGTGAAGAGAATACACGCAAAGCAATGATAGAAAATATAGAAAAAATTTTCATCCACAATACCTTCACCATTGATTGGGAACTTGAAACTTATTTCAAATTAGCCAAAGAATTCGATTATCAGATTCATGTTTTAACAGTGGAGAATTATCATGGAACGAAGAATGTTCATTCCATTCCTGATGAACAGATTCAAAAAATGGCGGAAAAATATAAAATAAAGTTAGTGTAAAATAAAAACACTATTTTCCGTTTCTTATTTCAATTCATTATTCTAGCCTATGTTATCGAAAATTATTTTATCATCACTATTTTTGTGCTTTTCAATTATAGCAATAGCACAAGAGGATAAAAAAACGATGTGTCAATTAATTTTTCATCGCTTTTCAGTTTTTTGACAGAAAACAAAAATCATACTCACCATTATGGAATTTTGTATAAAAGTGATCTAACTGAGAAATTTAATTTCCGTTTAGGGATAGATATAATAAACACGAAAGACATTAAAAACGATGCGCTTTTGAATGTGCCATTGGGTCAAGTTGGCTACCTTCTCAATTATCCAGCACCATACTTTATATCCGCAACCGATTCTACAATTACGAATAAATTTACATTCGAAGAATATAAACCGCAATTTATTTTCAAAATCGGAGCTGAACGAAAATGGAGTTTTAATAAGATTGATTTATTATTGGGTTTAGATTTAATTGGTGGACAAAACTATTTCGAGTATTATTCTTTTGAACAAACATTTCAAGCAGATACCTTCCTTTCACAAACAGTTGGTTATTTTTATTCTGCTTCTCAAACAATTCCTGAAAGTCATCGCCCATTAAACCTTCAACAAACTAAAGAAAATTATTTCGGAATTGCGCCAAATTTAACTTTCGCAATTAATTTGAATAACAAATGGAGTGTAGCTTTTGGTACAACTATGTTTATTGTTAGAAAAAATATTCATAAAAAAACAATCAACTATGAATACAATGAAACCGCAGAGGAAACAACATCTTATTGGGAAAGAATACCTACTTACGCTTTAAATAATATATCGCTTCATTTCAAATTTTAAACTATTTAGGTTCAATCTTTGTTCTTTTATCTATGCTCTTTGCTCCAAATCTTATGTCTAAATACTAAAGTCTTAAGTCTTACCTCTCAATTCTTCCCAAAATACTCTCCCAAAACTTTCGCTTTCGCTTCACCAATCAATTTCACAATTTCTTCCTGTGGAGCTTCCTTCAATCTTTTTACTGATTTAAATTTCTTCAATAATAATTCTGCTGTTTTCTCTC
>CAMBFX010000082.1 GCA_945865695.1 Chryseobacterium gleum
TGCATTCAAAACTGGGCTTCCTGAATTTCCTCCTGTAGTTTGATTGGAAGCTGTAAATGCTACATGGATTTCTCCATCTTCCCCATACGAGCCATAATTTTTAGCGTTATATAATTGTCTTAATTTTTCAGGCACATCAAATTCAACATCACCAGGAATGTATTTCTCCATTAATCCATCTAGAGTGGTAAAGTAATTATATTGTATACCATCTTTAGGCTCTGAACCTTCTACTTTTCCATATGCAACGCGCAAAGTACTATTAGCATCGAACCAATATTTATCAGGAATTAATTCCATTAATCCTGCCACATAGGTTTGCATTTCTGTATCAATTTCGAAATTCAACAATTGCAAATCAGGTAATACTTTTAAATTGTAGCCCTCAAAAAGTCCCGACATTAATAAAAATGAAGGATCAGCTTTAACTTTTTTAACCGATGAAGCACTAAAATTCTTGAGTAAGTTTTTCACTCGGGTAGAATCAGTAAAAAAAGATTTTTCGTAAATTGCTTTACTCAATAAATCATAATTTCCTTTGTATTTTTTTTGAATGACAGCAAGGTAATCGGGTAATAAATCAGAAGGTGTTCCTTCTAAATACATTTTAAAAAGTGATTCGAAAATCTTACGGTCTGTTTTAGCATTGTAATTTTTAAAGAAACGAATTCCCTTTTGCAACTTTTCCACAGCATCGTTCAATTTATCTTTGTCTTTAGATAATTCGCTGTAATCTTCAATTAAGGATTCGAAACTTCTTGTATACCGAATAAATTCGGGGCCATAAGTCACTAATTCATTGAAATAATCAGCTGCTAAAGACAAATTTTTACTTTTTTCATTTAGTACTTTTAGTTTATTTAGTGTTTGTCCATACTTCTGAATATTCTCCTGTTTCTGATAAACATTCATGGTAAATTCAGCTTCAATAGCTTTCTTTTTTTCTAGTGCATTTAATCTTTTCAATCCTTTACTTTCCCCTATCCATTTTTTATACGCATTGCTAATTCTTGCTTGCTTTGCTGCATATTGAATTCTTAGGGTATCTGATGATAACATGGCTTGGTCAATTATCTCTAAGGATTTTTCTCTCATTTTTATTCTTGCAGGGTTAGTATAGTTCATGATATTTTCAACCGCAAATGAAGTTAAATACTGTTTTGTTGTTCCTGGAAAACCAAAAACCATTGTAAAATCATTTTGCTTTACCCCTTCGGTATAAATAGAAAGTGAACGTGCGGGTTTGTAAGGAATATTCGATTCTGAATATTTTGCTGGCTTATTATCTTTTCCAGCATAAATACGAAACATAGAAAAATCACCTGTATGGCGTGGCCACATCCAATTATCGGTATCACCACCAAATTTACCAATAGAAGAAGGTGGAGCAAAAACCAGTCTAACATCCGTAAAAGTTTCTTGAACTATTAAGAAAAAACTATTTCCATAATTAAAAGGTTTAATCACGGCTTCATAATGTGTTCCTTCAGTAACCTTCTCAATAATTTCTTGTGCGTTTTTTTTCATAGTAGCACGAGCTTCATCCGTTAAAGGGCCGGATATATCTTTCATCACCTGAGAAGTTACATCTTCCATCATAATTATAAACGAGGCTTTCATTCCTGCGGCAGGAAGTTCTTCCAGATTAGACATTGCCCAAAATCCGTTTTTTAAATAATCTCTTTCAATAGAACTTAAGGCTTGAATTTCTGAAAATCCGCAATGATGATTCGTTAGGATTAATCCTTTTTCAGAAATAACCTCGGCTGTGCAACCGCCATTGTTCAAACTCACAATGGCATCTTTTAAACTAGATTGATTGATGGAATAAATATCTTCGGCACAAAGTTTCATTCCCATTGTTTGCATATCGCTTTCATTTAGCTTTTTGAGCAAAGATGGAATCCACATTCCCTCCTCGGCATAAAGAGAAAATGAAAAATGAAAAATGAAAAATGAAAGAATTAGTTTCTTTATCATACTATTTGTTTTTGGAATAAAATTAATGGATACGAAGTTAAGGTTAAAATTAAAAAACAATTGGCATAATTTCAACAAACTACGACATCCTTGTGACCATGTCGATGTAAACCACTTTCTTGGTTTCAAAATATTCCTCTTCAAAAAACTCTTGAATATCATATTCAATATGAAGATGTTTCAAATTTTCAAGTTCTTCTTCAAAATCTCCGCCTTTAAGATATAGAATTCCATTGGGCAAATCGTGTTTTGTGTTTCCAGAAATTTTCCCTTTAACCCAAGGTAAAAACAAATCAAAAGAAGTTACAGCACGACTAACAATAAAATCATATTGCCCTCCTAATTCTTCGGCACGAATTTGTTGAGTTTTGACGTTTTTTAAGTCTAAAGACTCCACCACACCTTGAACTACTTTTATCTTTTTGCCAATAGAATCTACTAAATGAAAATGAGTTTCGGGAAATAAAATAGCTAAGGGAATTCCTGGAAATCCTCCACCCGTTCCAATATCCAAAACTCTTGTTCCAGGAAGAAACTGAATAATTTGTGAAATAGCCAATGAATGCAGAACATGGTGAGTATAAAAATTCTCCATGTCTTTTCGGCTAATCACATTTATTTTTGAATTCCAATCTTCATATAAATCTTGGAGCCGAGAAAATTGATTTCGCTGAACTTTGGTGAGATCGGGAAAATATTTATGAATGATATCCAAAATGCAAAATTAAATACTGTCTTTTGAATTTTTCAAAACCTGAAATAACATATCTCTTGCCCGAAATAGTTGAGCTTTTACCGTTCCAAGAGGAAGATCTAATTCTGCAGCTATTTCTTCATAAGCTAATTGTTGAAAATAACGCATTTCAATCAATTGACGGTAACGAGGTTTTAATTTAGAAACTAAATTACGTAAATATTGAATTTTCTGTTCCTTAATAGAGATTTCTTCGGGAGTAAGATCGGAAGACTTTAAATCCATATACAATTCATCGCCATCTTCACCACCGATAGATTGATTAATTGACATGGTATTTTTCTTTCTTCTTCGTATGAAGTCAATCGCATTGTTGGAGGCTATTTTAAACAACCATGTACTAAATGCAAAATTTGGTGTATATAACTCTAAACGGTTAAACGCTTTTCCGAATGCTTCTATGGTTAAATCATCAGCATCATCCTTATTATTCACCATTTTTAAAAGCATATAATAAATTGAATCACGATAGCGATCCATCAATTCGGCATACGCATTTTGATCACCTGTCTTTAGTGCTTTTTGCACTAAGTCATAATCATACTTTGCTTTTTCAGAAAAATTTTCGTTCAAATCCATTTTTCAGATTTCCTATTATTGCCAGTTAAATACAGAAAAGGATAAATAAAAAGAAATAACCCTTCATAAAAAAAAGCCAACCACACAATATCTTTTTGACCTAACCATTTTCCTGCGCGGGTAAAGGTAAGTATAAGAAATAGGGTTCGAACCGCTAATAAAACCAAAGTAATCAATAAAAACTTGTTCAAAACCAATAATAGTACTACTGAAATATAGAATAAACCTAGGCTTAATGGCCACAGTGAAAGCCAAAATCGATGGCTGAATTTGTAAAGTGGCGCTGTTGTAAAGTGGCGTTTTTTCTGAACTGACCAATGCTCCCAAGTAGTTTTAGGCAAGGTTTGTACGTGAGAATCCTCATTTAAAACCACGGCTGTGTTTCTATGATTGGCGATTTCGTTAACAAACAAATCATCATCTCCACTTTTCAAATTATAATGCTTTTTGAATCCCCCTATTTTAAAAAAATCATTTTTTGTATAGGCTAAATTTCGTCCAACACCCATGTAAGGCTTTCCTGCCTTCGCAAATGAAAGATATTGAAGCGCGACCCAAAAACCATCGAAACGAATTAATGAATTTAAAAATCCTTTTTCCTTTTTGAACGGACTATAACCTAAAACTATTTTGGTGTCGGTATTTTGAAATTTCATCCCAATAGACATTAGCCAATTTTGGGAAACAGGTTTGCAATCGGCATCCGTTAATGCTAAATGTTCATATTTGGCTCCTTTAATGCCCAAGGTAACGGCCATTTTTTTTCCATTCGATTTATGATTGGTTTCTTCAATATTTACCACATGTAGGTTGGAATATTTTAGTTGAAAAGCTTTTAGTATTTCCTTTGTATCATCCCAAGAGCGATCATTTACCACTACCACTTCGAATTCAGGATAATTTTGTTCAAATAAATAAGGTAAAAATTCGACCAAATTATGCGCTTCACTTCTTGCTGCAACAATGATGGAAATGGGAGGTAAAGATTGACTATCTATTTTCTGTTCTTTATGAAAAGCTAATCTGAAAAAGAAAAAAACAAAATAGAAAATCTGGATGAGTAAAAAAAACGCAGCCAATCCTAAAAGTATAACTTCAAATGTAATTTCTGTAAAATTCATTAGTAAAAAAGTGAGTTTCAAAAGTACTATTCCTGAATAACTCTTATCTTTGAAAAATTAATTTTTATCAACAGATTTTGAAATTCAATTTAGGAGTTACCGATAGCCAATCAAAAGCCCGTACAGGTTTAATTCATACCGACCATGGCCAAATAGAAACACCCATTTTTATGCCAGTTGGAACTTTGGGTTCTGTTAAATCAATCAATCAACAAGATTTGAAAGATGATATTAACGCTCAAATTATATTAGGAAATACCTATCATCTTTATCTAAGGCCAGGAACTCAAACTTTAGAAAAAGCTGGAGGCTTGCATCAATTTATGAATTGGGATCGGCCTATTTTAACAGATAGTGGCGGTTATCAAGTTTATTCTTTGGCCGAAAAAAGAAAAATAAAAGAGGAAGGTGTCACTTTTCAATCACATATTGATGGTTCTCGCCACTTGTTTTCGCCCGAATATGTAATGGATATACAAAGAAAAATTGGCGCAGATATTATCATGGCATTTGATGAATGTACGCCCTATCCATGTGAATATAAGTATGCGCAAAAAAGCATGGAAATGACCCATCGCTGGTTAAAAAGATGTTGTGATAGATTTGATTCCACAGAACCTTTATATGGTTTTTCTCAAACTTTATTTCCAATTGTTCAAGGAAGTGTTTATGATGATTTGAGAAAGCAATCAGCCGAATTCATTACCTCTATGAATCGTGAAGGAAATGCTATTGGTGGATTATCCGTTGGAGAACCTGAAGAAGACATGTATAAACATACCGAAATAGTGTGTGAAATACTACCAAAAGACAAACCACGTTATTTGATGGGTGTTGGAACTCCATGGAATATCTTAGAAGGAATTGCCTTAGGTATAGATATGTTTGATTGTGTGATGCCCACACGAAATGCTAGAAATGGAATGCTTTTTACTTGGAATGGAATCATCAATATTCGAAATGAAAGATGGAAAGAAGATTTTTCAGTATTAGATAAAAACGGAAAATCATTGGTAGATCATTATTACTCTAAAGCTTATTTACGTCATTTAAACATTTCTGGAGAAATGTTGGCTGCGCAAATCTCCACTAGACATAATCTAGCTTTCTATTTGGAATTAGTAAGAGAATCAAGAAGAAAAATACAAGAGGGAAATTTTACAGAGTGGAAAAACAAAATGGTGAACCAGCTTAAACAGAGATTATGATCCGTAAAATGGATTTATATATCATTCGTAAATTCATGGGAACATTTTTGTTCATCATTACTCTTTTAATGTCTTTGGCTGTTGTATTTGATATTTCCGAAAAAATAGATGATTTTATTAGGCATAAAGTAACCTTACATGATGTTATTTTTGATTACTACTTGAATTTTATTTTTCATTATAGTAACCTATTTAGTTCAATGATCATTTTTATTGCCGTTATTTTATTTACCAGTAAAATGGCTCGCAATAATGAAATTACCGCGATTTTATCGAGCGGTGTTAGCTTTAATAGAATGTTACTTCCCTATTTTATTTCTGCTGGTATCATCGCTAGTTGCTCCATTTATCTTAATCATAATATTTTGCCTGTAGCTAATAAAACAAGAGTTGAATTTGAAAATAAATTCATGCATCATAAAAACCCGTCTCAAAATGTTTACAAAGAACCTGAATTGGGAACCATCGTTTATTTTGAAGATAATTTCAATAATTTTCTTAATCAGTTTATTCTTCAAAATTGGAAAGATAATCGTTTAGAAAAAACCATTTATGCACAAAGAGCATTTTCAGATTCCATAACGGGAAAATGGAGACTAGAAAATTATTTTATTCGTAAAATGAGTGAAGGAAAAGATCAAATTAGAAGCGGAGCTCGATTGGATACTACTTTTAGTTTCACTGCATCGGACCTCGGTAAAAAATTAAATTATGCTTCAACTATGACAACTTCAGAGTTGAATAAATATATATCAGAAGAAAAGGAAAGAGGAAATCCAGATTTGGCTTTATTTGAAATAGAAAAACACCAACGAACGGCTTATCCAGTAGCCGCTTTTATTTTAACCCTTATTGCTGTTTCTGTTTCAGGAAGAAAATCAAGAGGAGGAACCGGTTTTCATATATTTATAGGATTAGTTGTAGCGTTAATGTACATTTTTAGCATGAAAATAACTACTGTAGCGGCCACAAATGTTGGAGTTAATCCCTTTTTAGCGGTTTGGCTCCCTAATTTCATTTTCTTTTGTGTGGCCATCGTATTTTACCGACTAGCGCAAAAATAACCAACAATAAAAAACTTAAATACCTAATATTCTATATAATACTCTTAGAATTTTCAATTTGTTCATTACCTTTTAATAAATTCAAAATACAACAAACAATAAAAGGCAGGTTGATTTGTTATTTTCTTACTAAAGGACAACAAATGAAACTTACCACACGCATTTTAATGGGAATTACATTTCCTTTTGTATTAGTTATTACTGTTTCAACTATAAGTAAGGCATTAAAAACTGAAAAACCTAAGGCCATTAAGGGTATCTCTGTAAAATTACCGCCTAAATCCAATCAGCAATCAACTAAAACAATAGCTACTACATTAGTAGATTAAAAAGAATAGTGATTATCTTAATTTCGTTTGGCAAATTAATTAACATTCGTGCAATTTAAAGACAGATTTTAGCTTAAAAATTCTATTTTTGAGCATCAAAAAATTACTTTTCCTCTATTGTCTATGTTTTCTGTTGATTTCAGAAAAAACGGTTGCGCAAATTTACGAACCGATTGGTCAACATTTTTTATATAATATATCCACGAAACAGTACAAATCAAATCCACAAAACTTTGATGTAATTCAAGGTAATAATAACTTAATGTATTTTGCCAATGTGGGCGGAGTTTTAGAATACGATGGTGAAAACTGGCGAACCATAAAAATCCCAACACAACAAACATTCGCGTTATCTAAAAACAAAGAAGGAAAAATCTATGTAGGTGCTTTAGAAAATTTTGGTTATCTATCCGGAAACGATAAAGGAGAATTAAGTTATCAATCCCTTTCCAAAAATACTGAAAAGAAAAAAACACCAACAATAAAAAATATTATTTGCCACGATAATTGGGTTTATTTCTTTCCAGATAAAAGCATCGCAAATAATTATGTATTTGCTTATTCGGAAAAAGAGAACAAATCGTATAAAGTTGTTGCACCATTCAAAATTAATTTTGAGAAAAAATGTCAGAATAAAATTATTATTCAAATGGATAATAATGAAATCTATGCGCTAGAAGGCAAAGCATTCAAATTACTCTCTAATAATCCTAAATGGAAAGATCTAAACATTCAGCAAACACTTGAAATCAATAAAGCCATATTAATTTATGACGGAGAAAAACTTTATACTGCTCCTAGAAATTGGAGTGAGCCAACGCTTTACTCGGAAATAAATTTGATGCCGAATTTAAATGATTTACTTTTTTATCGCAACAAAATTATAACTTCTAGTAAAAATGGAATTTTTGTTTGTAATCAATATGGTAATTTACTTTTTCCTCTCCATAAGAATGTTGGCTTGATTGATAATAATGTAAATAAACTTTTCATTGATAAAGAAGAAAATTTATGGGCAGCCACTGAAAATGGAATTAGTGTTATTGATGTCAATAATACACTCACCTATTATAATTTTTTTGATGGTATAGATGGAGCTGTGGTATCTATTGGGAAATATAAAAACAATGTTATTGCAGAAACCAAATCGGGTGTTTTTGAATTAAAGAACTCTTTGGAAATTGATGAAAATAAAGCTTTCGAAAAACTCACCGCAATTACTAATTCTCCCTATGGAATAAGTGAATTTACTGAAGGTAATGACACTGTTTTGATGATTGCAGATTTTAATGGTATTTTAAAAAGAACCGGGCAAAATTCTTTTGATAGAATTCTTGAATGTGCACCTTGGGATATTACACGTAGCAAAATAAAACCTCATCGATTATTAATTCCCGATTATACCTCAGGATTAATCATTTTAGAATTTAAAGATGGAAAATATTCACCTTATTTCATTGATGATTTAATTAATATTTCTGGTAGACAAGTTTTTGAAGATGAAAATGGCGATTATTGGCTTTCGCATGAAACGAACGGAATTTATCATATTCGAGAAAAGAAATCGGATAATTTAAGTTTTGAAGTTACTTTTTATGATCACAAATCAGGATTACCTGAAGGATTTTGTTTTGCATTTCGTTTTAATGAAAAATTATTTTTTGCTACAGAACATGGTTTTTTTGAAGAGAATAATGGAAAGTTTGTAAAAAGTAAATCCCTTCTACTAAATTTCGCAAAAGAATACACCATACACAGAGCTAAAACCGATGAAAATGGAAATTTATGGGTTTCTTCCTATGATGCACATGATATTAAAAAATATTTCACTGGTTATGGAAAAATGAAAGATGGTAAGGTAAAATGGGTGATTAAACCATTTTTCAAGGCAAGTGAAGAAAAACTAGATTACTTTTTTCATGAAAACGAAAGTATAACTTGGTTTGGTGGGCCCGATGGTTTGTTTAGATTTGATAAAAGAAATCCAGAAAATTTTACACGAAAATATTCCATTCTCCTTCGTAAATTTTCGAAAAACGATGATGAAATTCTTTATGGAGGATTTGGAGAAACAGATGAAAATTCTTTTGTTTTTGGCTATGATGAAAGTAAATATTCATTTGAATTTTCGGCCACACATTACAAAACTGAAAATGGGGTAAAATATGCCTATTTTCTCGAAGGAGAAGATAAAGCTTGGTCGAAATATAGCTCTCAAAATACGATTGAATTCAGGAATCTTCATGAAGGAAAATATACGCTTAAAGTAAAAGCATTAGACGATTTTGGAAATGTAAGTAATGAATACACCATTTCATTTGTAATATTAGCCCCATTTTATCGAACTACCTGGGCTTATATTTTGTATTTTATCCTTTTCGTGCTAATTATTATTGGTGCTGTGAGAATTTCTTCGAATGGCTTAAAGAAAATTATTAAACAACGAACCAAAGAAATTGAGGAACAAAAACATATTGTAGAAGAAAAAAACAAAGAAATTATAGATAGTATTTCCTACGCAAAACGATTACAACAAGCTATTTTGCCTTCTCATAAATTTATTCATGAAAATTTACCCGATAATTTTATTCTTTACAAACCAAAAGATATTGTTGCAGGAGATTTTTATTGGATGGAAAAAGTAGGAGATTGGATTTTATTTGCAGCTTGTGATTGTACAGGACACGGTGTTCCAGGTGCAATGGTAAGTGTAGTAGGTGCCAATTCTCTCAATAGATGTGTGAATGAATTTAAATTAATTAAACCTTCTGAAATATTAGATAAACTTACCTTTCTGGTAGAAGAAACATTTTCCCAAAGCGAAAGTGAAGTTCGCGATGGAATGGACATGAGTTTATGTGCGTTAAATATGAAAACGCTAGAATTACAATGGGCGGGTGCTAATAATCCTATTTGGCACATGCGAAATAATATCCTAAATGAAATAAAAGGAGATAAGCAACCTATTGGAAAATACGAAAACAGAAAACCATTCACTAATCATATTATTAATGTTGAAAAAGGAGATCGAATTTATCTTTTTACAGACGGATATGCCGATCAATTTGGAGGAATAAAGGGCAAAAAATTCAAATATTCGCAATTGAAAGAAATTATTTTACAGTATAGTTTCGCTCCATTAACGGAGCAACATCAAAAATTAAACGCCATTTTTGAAACTTGGCGTCAAAATATAGAACAAACAGATGATGTTTGTTTATGGGGAGTTAAGATATAAATTGTTTTATTTCAATCGTTTATCCCTTTAATAAAATTCCAAATTAAGATAGGGTATTTTCATCCAAATAGCTTAGTTTTGTAATTCTAAAAATCAATAATTTAACTATGAAAAAAATTTATTTGGGGTTATTTCTAATTTTCGTCTCCATTTCTGCCATTGCACAAACCAGTTATACTGTTGGAACTATTCGTGGTAACGCAAGTGATAATACCACAATGACAAGAATGAACTTTGATACCTACGACAACCACGTGGCCTTTGGAAAATTTAAAGATTCTATCTACAAAGAACCATTTAACATGAACCAATTACTTTATGGTGGTTCTTCAACAGTTCACAATGCTTACTTTATAGTTTATGATGCCTATGGCAATGCCAGTTTTGCTCATAAATTAGGAAATACTACAGATAGTGTAACAATAAAATCAGCTAAAATCACCAATTCAGGAAACTTGCTAGTTTGTGGTTCATTTAAAGGCACGGTTGATTTTGCCGATAATACGGGTAATCCAATATATTTAACTTCTACTGGTACAAATTCTGATGGATTCGTTGCTTATTATGATTATTTAGGAAATTTAATGAATGCTATTTTATTAGATGGTAATGGAGGATATGCATCAGCTAATGATTTAGTTTTAGATGCCAATGGTTATGTAGTGGTTATTGGTAATTTCACTGGCACAATTGATATAGATGGTTCAGGAGTAAATTATGATTTAACATCAACAGGAGGTAATGACGGATTTGTTGCTACCTATGATGGATCATTAGGATTCATAACTGCAGCAATTTTAGACGGAACAGGAAATCAAATTCCAAAGTTTTTAATTGCCGAATGGAATGATATTATTATTGGTGGATCTTATGACGGTCAATTTGATTTCGATTTATCTGTATCAACAAATATTACTACAAGCAATGGCGGTAAGGATATTTTTATGATGTATTTAGATAATGCCTATAACACCATTAATTATATTTCTTTAGGTGGCGCAGGAAATGATCATTTAAAAGATTTACGTTATGAATATAACCAAGGATATTTTTGCTTAATTGATTTTGCGCAAACAGTAAATTTCGATCCAAAATTTGGTACCGTAAATAAAATTTCAAGTGGAAATACCGATGTTGCAGTTGCTCGATACACCACTAATTTTTCATTGGGATATGTTAAACAATTCGGAAATGCTAACGCAGATTTAGGTTACCGTCTTGTTAAAAATTCAGCCGGAATGGCACGTGGACCTATGAATCCTGAATATCATTATATTTTTGCAATGGGTTTTAATGGCGCTTTGGATATTAATCCAGACCCTATAGAATCTTTGGTTATTAATTCTAGCAATACATCCATTAATAGTGCAATCATCAATATTGATTCATCGGGTAATTATGTTTTTCATGGGGTGATCGAAGCCACTTCAATTGTGGGATTACTTCCAACCGGTTTTAATGGAAGCACGATGATTGTTGGTGGAAATTTTTCAGGAACAAATGTAGATTTACTTCCTTACTCAGAAGTTTTCCAAATTACCCATACTGGATCTAATTCTGGTTTTTACATGCATTATAATCGCTGTCAAATTACCGCATCAAAACCATATATTTTGGAACCTTATGAATGCGGAACTTGTAATGTAAAATTAGCAGTAGATAATGTTCAAGGTGGTTTCCCTCCGTACAGCTACTATTGGAGTAATGGTGTTAATTATTCGCTTGATCAAATAGGTACAGATTTATGTCCAAACAACTCAAATTATTACGATCTTAATATTACTGACTTTTATGGTTGCATATATTTAGATACTATTTGGGTACGAGGTTATGATCCACTTCCTGCTTTAGATATGAATTTAAATGTGATCAACACTTCTTGCGGAAATAATTTTGGGTCTGCTTCCGCTACACCACTAAATAATTTAGGAACTACCTCTTATTTATGGTCGAATGGATCTACAAATTCTTCGACTGATAGTTTAATTGCTGGAAACTATTCTGTTCAAGTTGTTGATGATTCTTTAACTTGTTACTATGAAAAAACGTTCTTCATCGACAATTCAGATGGACCAAGCATTGCTGTTGTTACTGCGGTTGATCCAGCATGCGGAAATCTAGATAACGGAAGCATTGACGTAACCATATCGGGTGGGGCCGCTCCCTATACTTTCTTATGGACAAACGGAGCAACTACAGAGGATATAAATGGTCTTGAAGGAGGAACCTATACATTAACCGTTACAGATGCCACAGGATGTGAAAATAGTTTATGTATTTCTTTATACCAACCAAGTGAATTATATATATATCAAATAAACAACTATTATAGCTCATGTAATTTCAATGATGGAATTTTAACTGTCGGATCTTATGGTGGATTTACTCCTTATACTTATCAGTGGGATGCAAATGCAGGTTCAGCCACTGGTGATTCAGTAGCTAACTTATTTGCGGGTATGTATACCGTAACCGTTACAGATTCATTAGGCTGTACTGCTGATTATACATTTGGAATTTCTGATAGTTATTGGTTAGCCCCTTTTATCACTTATAACTATATTACCAATCCGAATTGTTTAGGAACAGAAGGATATATTGATGTATATGCTCAAGCTTATTCTACTTTTGGAATACTAAACTTTCAATGGAATACGGGTGAAACAACTCAAAATTTAGTTGATGCTTTGAGTGGAGTACATTTATTGCAAGCAACAGATGACGATGGTTGCAGAACGGTTGCTACTTTTTATGTGAATCAAGAATTACCAAATGCTCCAACCATATGTATGGTAACCATTGATTCAACAGCCACTCAAAATGTGGTGGTTTGGGATAAATCAACCACACAAGAAGCCGATTACTATAATATTTATCGTGAAGGATTCTGTAATCAAAATGATTTTGGAATTGTAGGTTCTGTTCCTTTTGATAGTTTATCCGCTTTTTATGATACGGTAGTAAATTCTGATACCCGAACTTGGAGATATTATGTTACAGCTGTTGATACTTGTGGATTTGAATCTAACGGAAGTGAAATTCACAGAACCATTCACTTATCTGCATTGGTTGATGCAGATACAAATATTGTTTTAGACTGGAGTGAATATTTAGGAATGCAAATTCTTGGTTATAAAGTTTACCGAAAACAACCCGTGGGTTTATTGTTTGACTATGTTGATTCAATTGGAGAATTTACTACAAACTATCTTGACACAATTGATTTTACTGGTTATGGAGAAGTAGAATATTTCGTAGAAGCTGTTCCTGCCTTGGTTTGTAATGCAACACGTGCTTACAATCAAAATGAAGCTCGTTCTAATCACTCACGTGTAAGTGCTCCACAAGACACAAGTACAGTTGCTGTGTCGGAAATTGCGAAAGAAACATCCATTAAGATGTATCCTAATCCTTCTAATGATATCGTGAATTTAAAAGTGAAGAGTGATAGCAAAAACTGGACACTTCAAATGATGGATCAAACTGGAAGAATAATTGTAAGTGGAAGATTAAATAATCAAACCGCTTTCTCTACTAAAGATATTGCATCAGGAGTTTATTTCATAAGAATGACATCAGATACCAATGAAATTCACACATTGAAATTGATGATTGTTCATTAAATAGAATAAAGTTAAAATTGAAATCCCGCTAGAAATGTGCGGGATTTTTTTTTAAATAATATGATACTACTCAAATGTAACTATTGATTCAATCAGAAAAAGCAGATTGCTAGGGAGCTTATCCCACCGAAGAATGATGCAAAGTGATAAATAAAATTGAATCTTCCTTTGTAACTATCGTTGGTCCATTCATACTCCAACTTTCATTTCAAGAATAATTTAATTTTTGCTGAAAATCATATGGACCAGAAATCAAAATTTTAATACCCATATTTTTCAAAAAAAAGGCAATTTTACAATATGTAACTACTACAAAAAAAAATCGCCATAATCTGATTTGAAATTCTGAATTAATTCGGTTTTTTTAAGAGAATCAATTTTTGCAAAGTACATTGAATAATTTATAAATGGTCCTGAATGTTCAGATACATTTGAACTACCATCTTCTCTTTGCATCCCTCCG
>CAMBFX010000083.1 GCA_945865695.1 Chryseobacterium gleum
AAATTAAAAAATTATTTAGATAACGGTAAAGAATATGTTTCAGTGAAGAATTTGAAACAAAAAATATCGGAGAAATTTTAATTCGACTAACGAGTTATTATTAATTTTTTACTCATTGGAATTCCATCGGCATTTACTTGTATGAAATAAACTCCTTCAGAAATTCCAGATAAATCAAAACGAATAGTATTGGTTTCTGAAATATTTATTTCACTAACCACTCTTCCTTGAATATCCATTAAAAGTAAATTTATATTTTCATAATTTTCTGCTAATAAAATAGAAACTTCATCTTTAGCTGGATTTGGATACAAAATCAAATCTTCCTCTGAAAAATCTACATTTTTAATGCTAATGATATTAGAATAAGAAAAATCTCCATTGAAATCGGTTTGTTTCAATCGATAAAAAACAAAGTCATCATCTGCTTTATTATCATATTCAATATAATTGATAATTTGATTAGAATTTCCAGATCCATCTTTATTGGCAATTGGAATGAAATTTTGCCCATCAATCGATTTTTCAATGGTAAAAAAATCATTATTGGTTTCTGTTTGGGTAATCCAATTTAATTTTACTTTTTCTTTTTCAACTCTTACGGCAGAAAATGAAATCAATTCTATCGGCAATGGGGTAAGATAAGACAAGGTAACATCATCCACTGCAAATGAAGGGTCACCTCCTGCCCCATCACCATTATTTACCCATCGAAAACCTATTTTTACATTGGGATTATTATTTGCACTTGCAGGTAAAGCAATTGAAATACTGGCTGTCCATCTTCCTTGACCCGAACATCCTGTATTAACCGTTTTTGGAGTTTCATATAAAAAAGCCCAACTAGTTCCATCAAAATACCAAACACTTGCATTGTCTAATAAATTTTGACCTCTTTCGATCCAATTATAATTTAAAGTTATGGTAGAATATCCAACACAACTCACTGTTGGAGATTCACATCTCGTGTTAGCCACTTCACCAGCTCCAGTAGCATCATAAGCTGCTCCACAATCACCCGAAGGGCAAAACAAAAATGCCGCTGATGATGTTGAAACATTTCCAATATGCAAAGATTGATCTGTTCCGCAACCTGAACCGCAAACACCCGCAGCACTTCCATTCTCTTGACAACTTACATAAAACCGATTGGCATTAGCTCCTTCTCCACCTAAGGAAACCCTATTCCAAACAACAATACTAGGGTCGCATCCAGAACCAGCAGCACAAACAGTTCCATCAAAAGTTTCTGTCCAAAAAACGATTTGCGAGTTGGAATTAAATGAAATTAGTAGGAAAAAAAATAAAATATAAATCCGATTCGGAATTCGATTAGCAAGTAGAAAAATACGTAAACTTGAATAAAAAGAATTCATCGTATTAATTTGACATCAATTTAGAAACAAATTCAATAAATTCAAAAAAAAATATAAAAAATAACAATTCTATTCTAGAAAAAGTAATTTTAACAATTCTAAACCGATTACTCCAAGGTTATTGTTTTTTTGATGATAAATAAGATTGCAAAATAATAGCTGCACTCACTTCATCTACCAACATTTTATCTTGTCTTCTTTTTTTATTTACACCCGATTCTAAAATTACTTGTTTAGCCATAATTGAAGTAAATCTTTCATCCACCCATTTTATTTTCAAACCAAATTTATTTTCTAATTCAATTGCAAATTTTCTCACAGCTTCACTGGAATGAGTATCGGCACCTGATAATCTTTTCGGTTCGCCTAAAACAAAAAACTCGACCTTATTTTGTTCCAAATATCTTTTTAAATATTCAAAAATATTTTTTGTTTCCACTCCTGCATGCGGACTAGCAATCATCTGTAAATCGTCTGTTACAGCAATGCCGCAACGTTTCAAACCATAATCAATCGCAAGGAGTTTCATTAATAAAAATAATTTTAAAGTGTTTTCACACCATTCAATTTGCACAGCCAACCTAAATGACCAGCATGTGAAGATTCATGTCTTACTGCATGCAAAATCACTGATCGATTGGTTTCATCAGAAGCATATTTAAATCCACCTACATTAATATTTTCTAAATCGAAATCCGACAAACTTCTAATATGTGTCAAAGATTTTTGATGCACATTATTCAATGTTGCCAAAATTTCTTCAAATGGCGGACATTCTTCTAATGATGGAACCGGAGCACCTAAGGCAAATAATTTCGCCCAACCAAAACGCACTATTTCGCCACCTGTGCAACGTAAACATAAATAATTTTCAGTAACTGCTAAATGACCAATAATAAAAATAGCATTATTTAAAGTTTTACCTTCTACTTCAAATGTCTTACCTAAATCTGCGTTGCTTTTAATTAGTTTATTCAAATAAAATAAACTGTATTTTCTGGCATCGTCAACTGCAATAGCCAATAATTCAGAATTTGTCATAGATTATTTTTTAGTGTATAAATATACACTTTCGGGAGTAGAATAGGCGTAACCCATCGATTTATTTACAAAAGGCTTTACCTTTCTGACCATAAAAAAACTGGCACAATCAGGTGCCATTAATCCATTCCAATTATGTGCCTTTGTAAGATTTCCTTTAGTAATAATCACTACATGACCGTATAAATCATTTGTATTGATGGCAATGGTTGGAATTCCTTTGTTGGCATTTACTTGAGCTTTTTCCAATACATTCTGGTCATTCGCTTCACCAATTTTTTCCCATTCTGCATTATTCTCTATTAAATTTTTGATGTTCTCATAATCCACAAAATTATCCCCATCCTTAAAATCATCAATCCCATAATACTCGCTAATTGCCTTTGCAATATAAAATTTACAAGTCAATTCCGTTTCCGCATGTTCTTGGCAATAATTAAAATTTTCTAATAATTCTCTTGGAGTTAATCTTGGCTCGAATGCTTTCTCTCTCAATGGGCGAGCAATAGCCGCTGTATCCACTTTAGAATGCTTCACTTGCGGTTCTGCCTGAGCAGGCTTTCCATCCAACCCATCGGTTGAACAAGAATTTAATCCCAACATCAGGAGTAAAAAGGAGATAAATATATTACTTGCTTTTATCAATGTCACAAACTTACAAAATTGATTGAATACTGAAAGTTTAATTTTAGCTTTGCCAAAGTTATGCCAATTGCAAAAATTATATTAAAAAACGGAAAAGAACGGTCTATTGAACGTTTCCACCCTTGGGTTTTCTCAGGGGCCATCGAAAAAATTAACGGTGATGTGAAAAATGGAGATATCATTGATGTTTTTTCTTCGTCAAATAAGTTCTTAGGGCGAGGACATTATAATAACGGTTCAATTACAGTAAGGTTGCTAACTTTTATAGAAGAAGATATCAACATAGATTTTTTTCAAAGACGCTTAAAAGCAGCATTTTCAAGAAGAGAATCCATTTCACTTGTTAATAACACTGAAACAAATGCCTATCGATTGGTTCATGGTGAAGGTGATGATATGCCAGGATTAATCATTGATCACTATGATGGAAATTTAGTGGTGCAATGTCATCATACGGGAATGCATCAACATTTAAATGAAATTTCAGAAGCATTAAAAAATATTTTCGGAAAAAATCTGAAAAGCATTTTTGATAAAAGCAAAGAAACTTTACCTAAGGATTATGCTACCGAAAATAAATTTTTACTCGGAGAAAATGATTCATCTGTGATTATTGAAAACGGAAATAAATTCGAAGTAAATTGGGTAACAGGTCAAAAAACCGGTTTTTTTCTTGATCAACGAGATAACCGTAAATTATTAGGCGAATATTCTAAAGGAAAAAAAATATTGAATACCTTTTGTTATTCGGGAGGATTTTCGATTTACGCTTTGAAAAATGGTGCGAAAGAAGTTCATTCACTTGATAGCTCTAAAAAAGCAATTGAACTGACTGAAAATAATTTGAAAATAAATGGTTTTGAAAAAAATCATCAATCTATAGTTGCAGATGCGATTCCTTATATGAATAATCTTAATGAGAAATACGATATTATTATTCTAGATCCACCAGCTTTCGCAAAACATCTTTCAGCCAAGCATAATGCCATACAAGCTTATCGCAGATTAAACGAAGCTGCCATGCGTCAATTAAATTCTGGCGGAATATTATTTACGTATTCTTGTTCTCAAGCCATCGACAAAGAAACTTTCAGAGGAATTTTATTTGCAGCAGCTGCACAAATTAAAAAGCCTGTAAAAATCTTACATCAACTTCATCAAGGTGCTGATCATCCAATCAATATTTTTCATCCCGAAGGAGAATATTTGAAAGGATTAGTTTTACTCGTAGAATAAAAAAAGTATCATCACCTCAATTTCATATAAGCGTATTTTGTGGGTCTCACTCCCAGTCATGATCGGAACGTTCGTGCAATTTGCCGTGACCATTACCGATTCTGCTTTCATGAATCAAGTGAGTGCAATAGATTTCAATGCAGCAGGAAATGCGGGGATGATTTATATCACACTTTACATGTTGGCCATGGGAATCGGAAACGGTTTGCAAGTTATAGTTGCTCGAAGAGAAGGAGAAAATAATTTTACAGATGCTGGAAAAAATTTCAATAATGCCTATTTCGTTTTGATAGTTTTTTCATTACTACTTTGTGCATTAATTTATCTCTCCTCTCAGTTCATGATTCCGCATATAGTAAAAGACGAATTGACAGGAGAAAAAATGCAAGCTTATTTGGATTGGAGAACTTGGGGAATCATATTTGCCGCCACCAATCAAGGTTATCAAGGATTTTATTCGGGAATTGCCAGAACTAAAATTATCATGTACACTTCATTAATCACTGCCATTGGAAATATTATTCTTGATTACGGATTAATTTTTGGAAATCTCGGAATGCCAAAAATGGGAATCGAAGGAGCAGCATTTGCCTCTTCACTTTCTGAATTAGCAGCATTTGTATTTTCTATAATCTATGCAAATTATGATAAACATTTAAAAAAATATTCCCTTTTCAAAAATTTCTCCATTAATAAAAAACTTATCAAAAATCTTTTGGTCATCTCTTGGCCATTAATGATTCAAGGAATGGTTTCTGTTGGTGTGTGGACTATCTTCTTCTTTTTCATTGAGAAAATGGGAACAGATAATTTAGAGATTTCTCATATTATTCGCAATTTTTATTTCTTAGCCTTAATTCCAGTATTAGGAATGGGTATCGCTACACGAACTTTCGTTAGCACTCTAATGGCACAGAATAAACAAAACGAAGTTATACCCACAGTGTTTAAAATAATTTTCATTAGCGTAACTGTAACTTTTCTATTCGTACATCCCAATTTGTTTTATCCCTATGAAGTCATTGAGGTGTTAAGTCCAAATAAATCCATTTATGCAGAGGCGATTTTCACTTTAAGAATTGTTACAGGAGCAATGTTATTAATGGCGGTTTCAATGCCTTTGATTAATTTAATTTCGGGCGCTGGTGATACAAAAACGGCCTTTCGTATTGAATTAATTTCAATAGCCATTTATCTATCTATGGCCTATTTATTAACGGTTGTTTGGCCACAAAATATCACCATCGTTTGGTGTTTAGAATTTGTTTATTTTGGCGTGATGGGATTGGCGGCAATTTTCTACATTCGTAGGGGAAAATGGAGAACCATTAAAATATAATCAGTATGCGAATAGTTTTTATGGGAACACCTGATTTTGCTGTTGCTTCATTGGAAAAAATCATTGAATCAGGACAGCAAGTTGTAGCGGTAGTCACTGCTCCTGATCGTCCCGCTGGTCGCGGGCAAAAACTCATGCCTTCAGCTGTTAAAGAGGCAGCATTGAAGCACAATATTCCGGTTTTGCAACCTGAGAAATTAAAATCAGAAGAATTTATTGCCAAATTAAAAAATATCAATGCTGATTTGTTTGTAGTAGTTGCTTTTCGAATGTTACCTGAAATAGTTTGGAACATGCCAAAATTTGGAACAATCAATTTACATGGATCTTTACTTCCCCAATATCGCGGAGCTGCGCCTATTAATTGGGCAGTAATAAATGGAGAAAAAGAAACAGGTGTCACTACTTTTTTTATCACACATGAAATTGATACAGGAAATATTTTGGAACACCGAAAAATTCAAATTTCAGAAAAAGACAATGCTGGAACTATTCATGATAGATTAATGATGGTTGGGGCTGAACTGCTTGCAGAAACTATTGGTAAAATTAAAAAAAATGAAATCAAAGCACAACCACAAGAAAATTTTATTGGGAAGTTAGAATTAAAACATGCCCCAAAAATATTTCGAGAAACGTGTAAAATAAATTGGAATAATTCTACTGAAAAAATTTACAATCTCATTCGTGGACTTTCACCTTATCCTGCGGCCTATTCCGATTTATCAGAAGAAGTAAAGCAAAATGTAAGTATCAAAATTTTTGAATCGATAAAAGAAAATAATAAAACTAACATTCCCGGGCATCTTGAAACAGATGGAAAAACCTATCTACGTATTTACACTAACGATGGTTCACTTTCCATTTTATCTTTACAATATCCAGGCAAAAAAAGATTAAGTATTGAAGAATTCCTTAAAGGAAATAAAATCCACGAAGGAGCAAAATTTGTTTAACAGTTTATGTATTTCATCTGTGCAATCTGAATTATCTGTGTCAAAAAATAACGCACCGAAGGTGCAAAAAAATATAAACGCCATCGTTCTCCGGTTTTTCATCCGTGAAAAGCCTTAAAATCCGCGGCAAAAAAGCGCACCAAGGTGCATCTTAATTATGAAATACTCCATCGATCTCACTTGGCAAACACCACCCGAATGGGTTAAAGTAGTTCTCGATAACTTCGATACATTTTTACAAGATCATGCCGATGCCGAACGAAAAGCTTCTGCTATGGCGATGAGTTTTGTAGCAAAATGTCCCGATAAAAAAGAAATTATTGATGAACTTATCGAAACTTCTATTGAGGAATTAGAACATTTCAGAATGGTTTATGCTATTATGCAAAAACGCGGAATTAATTTACGCCACGAAATCTATCAAGATATTTATGCAAGTGAAACCATCAAATTTTGCCGTAGCGGAGTCAATGATCGATTGCTCGACCGAATGTTACTTGCTTCTATTTTCGAATGCAGAGGAGCAGAAAGATTCAAATTAGTGGCGGATAATATTGAAGATCCAGAACTAAAAGCATTTTACAAGTTACTTTGGACAACTGAAGCCAAGCATGGAAATATTTTTGTGAAAATGGCTTTAAGATATTGGGACGAAAAAGAAGTTTATGAACGATTAAATTATCTCATGCAGAAAGAAGGAGAAATTTGTGCTGCTTTACCTTTAAGACCCGCTTTACATTAATGAAAAATTAATAATTTAAAATTAAAAATTAAAAACCGTTGAGCTCCAGAGTAGCGACACCGCAATAAAACTAAAACTTAAAATACCAAATAGCTCCGTAGGAGCGACATCTCAATATGGAGCTAATTAATTTTAAAAAACTCAATAAACTAAAACCAAAAAAAGGAAGAGTACTCATCTCCGAACCTTTTTTGGACGACGACTATTTTAAACGTTCTGTCGTTTTAATATGTGAACACAATGAAGAAGGTTCTTTCGGTTTTGTATTGAATAACTATATGGAATTTCCATTAACCGAAATCATGGATGATTTTCCTGAATTCAAAACACGTATTTCTATTGGTGGTCCTGTGAATAATGATAACCTCTATTACGTTCATACCGTGGGAGAAAAAATCACAGGTAGTCTCGAAATATTATCCGGAATTTACATGGGTGGAAGTTTCGACGAGATGAAATCGCTCATCGAATCAAATGAAATCAAGGAAAGTGAAATTCGTTTTTTTGTGGGTTACTCCGGATGGTCCTTAGGACAATTGGAAAATGAATTAAAAGAATCTGCCTGGATTGTTTCCATCGCTGATGCCGAAACTTTAATGGATACTTCGATTGAAAATCTCTGGAAGAAAATTTTAGGAGAGATGGGGGAAAATCACCAATTGTTTTCTAATTATCCGGAAGATCCGAATTTGAATTAATAACAGTGGATTTAAATGCCTTAAAATAATAATTGGCTTGATTATTGGTGTGATCACTTTAAACTAATTAAAATATACTATGAAAAAACTATTTACCCTTTTAGTCCTCTTTGTTGGACTTTCATTCACTACAATGGCTCAAGAAACTAAAGAAGCTTATTGTGAAGTGGTAGGAAGAGCTACCCTAAGTTTGTCAGGAAAAATTAAAATCGATGTTGATTTTGGTCAAACCAACAAAGTGTTTGAAGGAATTAATAATGATAAATTAAAAGATCCTGTTACTGGAAAGGCAATTAAATTTAACTCAATGATTGATGCTTTAAATCATATGGCTGGTGATGGTTGGATGTTAGTAGGTTCTTATCCGGTAATTGATTCTAGCGGTAATGTAGAATATCATTATATCTTGAAGAAAACGGTTGCAAAAGAATAATCATTTCAACATGACTAGTCCCGAAAAAGTTGACACGGATTAGAATTCAAATTTCGTTTAAATATAGACCTCGGAAGTAAAAACTTTCGAGGTTTTTTTAATTATCTATTTCGCTATTTGCCTATTGGCTAATTGGCTTCTTCTTAAATCGAATAACTCCCCAGCATCAACACTGGATTTTCCATATAAGATTTGAAAGTTTGTAAAAACGCAGCTCCTAAAGCTCCATCTACTACTCTGTGATCGCAAGACAAAGTAACTTTCATTAAATTTCCAGGAACGATTTGACCATTTTTAACTACCGGTGTTTGACGAATTCCTCCCACTGCTAAAATACAAGCATCAGGTGGATTGATAATCGCAGTGAATTCATCAATACCAAACATTCCTAAATTAGAAATAGTAAAAGTATTTCCTTCCCAATCGGAAGGTTGTAATTTTTTATCTTTTGCTCTTCCTGCATAATCTTTTACTTCTGCAGCAATTTGAGAAAGTGTTTTTGTATCTGCAAAACGAACAACAGGGACTAATAATCCTTCATCCACTGCAACAGCAACACCCATGTGCACATGTTGATTGTAACGAATAACATCTCCCAACCATGAAGCATTTACTTTCGGATGTTTTTTCAATGCAACAGCAGCTGCTTTGATCACTAAATCATTGAAAGAAATTTTTACTCCCACCGAATCCAAGATGGATTTACGCACATCAATCGCACGATCCATATCTATTTCAATAGTCAAATAAAAATGAGGAGCTGTAAATTTACTTTCTGCTAATCTTCTGGCAATCGTTTTTCTCATTTGAGAAACCGAAACTTCAGTATAAGCTTCCGCCTGAGGAGCAGAAAATCCTCCGCCCGTAAAATTCTCTATATCTCTTTTTACAATTCTACCTCCATCACCACTTCCTTGTAAATTTCCAATATTCATTCCCTTCTCTTCTGCCAATTTTTTAGCCAATGGAGAAGCTTTCAATCTTCCATTCGTATTCGCAACGGGTGATGAAACAGATTTTTTTACTGCTGGAGTCACCACGTCACTCTGAGCTTGTTTCAGAGTCTCAGTTTTTGTAACGGCAACGTCACTCTGAACTTGTTTCTGTGTCTCGGTTTTAACTTCTTCCTTTTTAGCAGGAGCAATGATCTTCTCTGCTGCTAATATTGACGAAATATCTTCCCCTGCTTTTCCAAAAATCGCCAAAATAGAATCTACAGGTGCGGCCTTTCCTTTTTCTACTCCAATATGCAATAAAACCCCACTCTCATAAGATTCAAATTCCATGGTAGCTTTATCCGTCTCGATATCGGCAAGCAATTCTCCCGACTTAACAGAATCACCAATATTCTTATACCATTTAGCAACGACTCCTTCTGTCATCGTATCACTTAATTTGGGCATTCTTATAATCTCGGCCATAGTTTTTTATGAATTAAAAATTAAGAATTAAAAATTAAGAATTATTTGAGACTGCTAACTTAGATTTCATCGTTTTAATGATCGAAGTTAATAATGCCAATAATTCATTAATCTTATTCATGTATATATCAAATTTTTCGTTTACAAATTTTCCTGAATCTAATAATCTTAACCAATATTTAGTTTCTCTTGCCTCCTTATGTGAAATAATCAATTTCGCTAAAAAATCTTTTTGTGAATGAGCAGCAATTGCCTCTTCAATGTTGGCTCCAATACTTGTTCCGGATCTTAAAACTTGTTTAGATAAAACATATTCATTTTGCGCAATCAATTTTTTATACAACTGAACAATATCCAAGGCAAACTCAAATGACTTTTGTGCAATTACATTATCCGATTTCACTGCTGTACTTTCCCCCATTTTTAATTATTAATTATTAATTATTAATTAATTTAGTATTCTATAATATAAGGATAATTAGGCTCCGAATAAATATCATCATACAATTCACTAGGATCTGGATAAGGAGATTCCTCCGCAAATTTTACTGATTCTGCAACGATTTCATCTACCTTCAATCCTATCTCTTCAATTTCTTTTTCTGTCAAATATTTATTTTTTCGAATGGATGCCAATACTTGTTCAATCGGATCTTTCGCTTTGTATTCTTCTACTTCTTCTTTCGTACGATATTTCATTGGGTCACTCATCGAATGTCCTTTGTAACGATAGGTCATAATATTTAATAAAGTTGGGCCATCACCTCTTCGAGCACGATCACAAGCTTCTTCAATTGCTAGATGTACAGCTTCACAACTCATTCCATCCACATTAAAAGAAGGCATATGATAAGAAGCACCAATTTCACTTAAATCCGTTACGTTGGTTGTTCTTTCTACAGAAGTTCCCATGGCGTAATTATTATTTTCTATAATGAAAATAACTGGCAATTTCCAAATCATCGCCATGTTGAAAGTTTCATGCAATGCTCCTTGACGAACAGCTCCGTCTCCCATTGAAGCAAAACAAACATTTCCTGTTTCATTGTATTTTTCTGCGAATGCAATTCCTGCTCCCATTGGAATTTGTGCACCAACTATTCCATGTCCACCCATTAAACCAACTTCTTTTTGGAACATGTGCATCGATCCACCTTTTCCTTTACTCACTCCTGTTACACGTCCGTATAATTCGGCCATCATATATTTCGGATGAACTCCCAATGCGATTGGATGTGCATGATCACGGTAAGCTGTAATATGTTTATCGCCTTTTTTACATCCTGATGCAGTTCCAGCAACTACTGCTTCTTGCCCAATATACAAATGGCAAAATCCTCCAAATTTTTGTTGTAAATATAATTGACCGGTTTTTTCTTCAATCTTTCGCATAACGAGCATATCGTTATACCATTTGATGTATTGTTCTTTACCGAACTGAACCTTTTTCTCTTGACTAGCAGGAGTTACCTGATTTTTTACTTTCGTTTCAGACGCCATGAAGGTTGATTTTTATTATAGACAAAGATAGAAAAATTGATGTGCTGTTAAACATTATTTGAGGAATCCTGAAGTGTTTTCCTAATCGAAATCAACTACGTTTTTTTTAGTTTCGTTTCGTTGAAAATCAGGGGCAAAAGGCTACTTATATCCGTAATTTTCTTCACATTACCTTCGGGACCAGCAATTAAAAGTGATATGGGTTTGCCTTGTTTTAACTCATATTCAGCCATCGACTGCCTACAAGCTCCACAAGGTGCAACAGCATCTTTCACTTCAAAAATATCCGAGAATGCATAAATCGCTACAGAACGAATTTCCTTTCCAGGATGTTGGGCTCCTGCAGCAAAAAAAGCAACTCTTTCGGCACATAAACCCGATGGGTAAGCCACATTTTCTTGATTATTACCTATGACAATTGTTCCATCTTCCAATAAAACAGCAGCACCTACATTGAATCGCGAATAAGGCGCGTATGCATTTTTACTAGCTTCAATCGCTTTATCCAAAAGATTTAACTCTTGATTGTTTAATTCGTCATTCACAACGTTTCTTTCAACCTTAACTTGAATGATTTCTACCTTTTTTTTCAAAACTTTGTTAATTTTATGTTTACTTCGTGTTAAACTAAAGTATTTGGGTTAAGTCTAACAAGGACGAAAATTATTAAAATTTATGGTATGAACTTAAAAAATCTAGTCTTTTCACTTTCTGTTTTCACTTTTAACTCAGTGAATGCCCAAAATGAGGGAGATGTATTCTTTAGTTCAACACAAGTACACGAAATTTATATCACTTTTAATCAAAGTTCGTATTGGGATTCATTAACAGCTGGCTATACTGGCGATTATTATATCAAAGGAAATATAGAAATTGACGGTGTAACCATGATTGATTGTGGTGTGAAATTAAAAGGAAATTCCTCTTATAATAATCCTAGCATTAAAAAATCATTTAAACTTGATTTTAATGAATATGTAAGCGGGCAAGATCACGATGGTCTAAAAAAATTAAATCTTAATAATTGTTTCAAGGACCCCACTTTTCTTCGAGAAAAACTGATGTTAGATTTCGTTCGCGAAAATAACGGATATGCTCCCCGATGTCATTATGCAAATGTTTACTTGAATGGTACGCTTTGGGGATTATATACTTCAGTGGAAGAAATTGATAAAACTTTTTTAGAATATAATTTCGGAGATAAAAGAGGTAATTTATTTAAAGGAGATCCATCGGGAGATTTGAAATGGTTAGGCACCACTCAGTCAAGCTACGAAACTAAATACGAATTAAAGACCAATGAAATCACCAACAATTGGGGCGACTTAATCAATTTTATTAATACACTTAACAATACAAATGTTACTACACTAGACCAAAGTTTAGATACTATTTTCGATTTCGATAATTATTCTATTACTTGGGCTGCACATAATTTATTCGCCAATTTGGATTCGTATATCGGTAGTGGACATAATTATTATTTGTATTATGATTCTCTTACAACCGAATTTAAATTCATTACCTGGGATGTAAACGAAGCTTTTGGAAATTTCAATCAAGGGATGAGCATTTCACAATTGGAACAAATGAGTATTTCTTATGCTCCAAATCCAGTAGGTAATCGTCCTTTAACGGAAAAATGTCTGCAAAACTCTGCTTACTTCATGCTCTATCTTACCAGGGTCTGTGATTTTTTACAATACAATTTCAGCATTTATGGATTGGAAGCGAAGATTGATTCATTAGCGGATCTGATCCGTCCGGATGTACAAGCCGATCCGAATAAATTTTTCAGCAATCAAAATTTTGAAGATAATATTGAAAATGATATAACTGTGATAGGAACACCTGGCGGGAACAATATCCCGGGAATTAAATCCTTCATCATTAACAGAAGAAACTTCTTATCCACCCAATTCGGATCCTGCTTTGTTGGAATTGATCCAGAAATCAGCAAGGATAAACTAGATGTTTACCCGAATCCTTCGAGTAACAACATCCATTTTTACATCGGAGAAGATGAAATGAACTATGAAATAAGTAATCTTTTAGGAGCACCTGTTCAGATTGGCGAATTGACCAATGGACAGAATACCATTAATATTTTGAACCTAACAGAAGGAATTTATTTAATTAACGTCAAAAATAAGAATGGAAACATTCTCTTAACACAAAAAATATCTAAACTTAAAATGAATTAATTTTCTCAACATGAAATATTCATGTTTACTAAAAAACAAGAACACACATGAATATAACATATGACCAATGAAATAACAAATTATATACATATGAAAAATACAATTTACATTTTAATATTACTTGCTTTCATTTCTTCTTGCAAAAAAGATGCTGGAGTGGGTGGAACTGGAACAATTAAAGGAAAGGTGATAGTAAAGGATTACAATGGAACCATTTTCTCTGGAAACACATTTGATGGAGCAGATTATGATGTTTATATCATTTACGGAGGAACAAATTCCTATTATGACGATAAAATAACCACTAGTTATGATGGTTCATTTGAATTTAGATATCTTCGCAAAGGTGATTATAAAATATTCGTTTATTCACAAGATGTAGATGGATCAAGCACAACAGGTGGAATTGAACCTGTTTTTTCATCTGCTACTTTATCGAGTAACAATGAAACGGTTGATGTTGGAACAATTGAAATTAATGACTGATTTAAACAAAATAATAGCTGATTTGGAACCTATTTCTTTAACAGAAATGGATACCGTGAAATTGATGAACCGAACGGATACAAAATTTGCGTTTAACTCTCAATTATTGGCCAATATTTTAGAAAAATCTAAATCAGATTATAGAATTCTCGAAATCAAAAATAC
>CAMBFX010000084.1 GCA_945865695.1 Chryseobacterium gleum
GGTTTTCTCTACTTCTTCACCTTATTCACCGATAAAATTTCCATTTCAAAAACAAGTGTGGTATATGGAAGAATAGGTTCTCTCATTTGATCTTTATAACCTAAATCATAAGGTAAAACAATTCTATATTTTCCGCCAACTTTCATTAATTGTGATGCTTCAATCCATCCTGAAATAACTGGATAATTATAATCCACCACAAACACATAAGGTTCTTTTCTATCCAATGAACTATCGAATTTTTTTCCATCAATAAAGGTTCCCGTATAGTGAACTTCTACTGTATCGGCTAATTTTACCTGTGGTCCTTTACCGTCTTTGATTACCTCTAACTGTAAACCACTTTGTGTTACTTTAATTCCTTTTTTCTTTTTATTTTCTTGTTGAAAAGCTAATCCTGCTTGTTTGTTTCCTTCGTATTCCACCAACATTTTTTCTTTACTCTTTTTATTAGCATTAGCGAAAAAATCTTCGATCATCATTTGCGCATCATTGGCGTTGATATGTACTTTTCTATTTAAAATAAAATCATTCATAGCCGTCACGACTATTTTTACATCAATGATGGTATCTATTTTTGATTCGGTAATTTGCCCAAAAATTTCACGAATGGCATCCACTCCAATACTGTAACTTAAAACTTCTTTGTCTTTTTGTTGCATTTCACCAATGTTACCTTTTTCTTGAAGTTTTCTGAAAAAGCGATTTAAATTCTCTTTCGCTTGCTTAGGTTCAATTTCAATTTCTTTTCCGGCAATAAAATCATTAATCCCTTTAGCCATTTTTTCAGGAACAATTAAATGGGTGAGTTTGTTTTGTTCTAATTTCCCAATTACACTACTTGCCGCCACAATTCCGAGGCTATAGCTCAATTTATCTTCATAAGATTTTGGCTCAACACTTGTTTCAGCCGATTTATCTTCGTTTTCAGAGGAGTTCTTGCACCCGGCAGGCAACAATGAGGTCAGGGATAATAAAATGATGAGTAAGCGCATATTTCAGATTTTTTTGCAAAGTAAACTTAATTCACGGATTTGGGCAAGGGATTTTGGAGTAGATACAGCACTGATTGAGATTTTTTTCAACTTCGTTGAATTTTTTAGCCGCGGATAAAATCGGATTTTGCGGATGAAAGACAAGGGATAATTATATGTTTTTATATAGTTTTTTTGAACTTCTTGAATTTCATTTGTATTTATCCATTGAATCCTTACAATCCGCGGCAAAGAAATATGCCGAAGGCATCCATCTTATATAAATTTTGTACGTTTGCTTATAATATTTTTAATCCTTTTTAAAATGCCTTATTTAATCAGTGGAATTCAGCAAATGGGAATTGGTGTTCCTAACGTTCAGGAAATCTGGAAATGGTATCGCCAACAATTTGGTATGGATGTTAGAATGTTTGAAGAAGCGGCCGAAGCCCCTTTGATGATTGATTACACTGGGAATAAAGTTCAGGCGAGAACAGCCACTTTAGCTTTGAGTATGCAAGGTGGGGGAGGTTTTGAAATTTGGCAATACACTTCTCGAAATACTGAAAAAGCAAATTTTGAAATTCAATTAGGAGATTTAGGCATTTTTATTTGCCGTATCAAATCAAAAAATATTGAAAAAACTTTTTCTCAATTTAAAGCAAATGGAGCCAATCTACTTGGAGAATTACAAAAAACACCAAACGGTAAACCGCATTTTTTTGTAAAAGATCCCAATGGAAATATTTTTGATATAGTAGAAGGGGATGGATGGTTTGCCGATACCGGAAATTTATGTGGTGGTGTTGCTGGGGCAATGTTGGGAGTTAGCGATATCGAAAAATCATTGAAATTATACCGCGATATTTTAGGTTATGATAAGGTAGAGTATGATGAAACCGGTAATTTTTCTGACTTACATTCTTTACCAGAAGGAAATAAGCGAGTAAGAAGAATTTTATTGAGCGCTTCTCAATGGGGAAAAGGCCCCTTTGGAAAATTATTAGGCCCAACAAAAATCGAATTGATTCAAGCGATAGATTATTCTCCTCGTAAAATCTTTGAAAATCGTTTTTGGGGTGATTGGGGATATATTCATTTGTGTTTTGATATTCGTAACATGCAAGATCTTCAGAAAAAATGTGAGCAAAATGGATTTCCATTTACGGTGGATAGCAAAAACACATTTGATATGGGTGAAGCAGGCGGACATTTCAGTTATATCGAAGATCCAGATGGCGCATTAATCGAATTTGTAGAAACGCATAAAATCCCAGTCATTAAAAAAATAGGTTGGTATTTGAATTTGAAAAAGCGTAATCCAGAAAAAAACTTACCTAATTTTATTTTGAAGGCTTTGAAATTTAATAGGGTGAAGGATTAAAGTGGCAGAGATTTTAATTTAGAGAGTAATAGTTTTATAGGCATAACAATTCTGAAAATTTCACCAATAAAAAAACCGTCTCCCTTTCGGAAGACGGTTCTTAAAATTCAAACAAACTTTAAATCGATTATTTGTTTACCATCAATTTGATCATTTCAGATTGATTGTTTTCAAATACTATTCTCACAAAATAAATTCCATTTTCAACTTCATTCACTGGAATGTTTAATCTGTTTTCTCCGATGTTTGTATTAGATACATTCTCGTTGAAGATTAATTTACCAGTGATATCAATTAACATCACATCAAATGCTTTTGCTTCAGATAAAACTACACTTAAAGTGGCATTTGAATTAGTTGGATTAGGATAGATTGAAATGTTTTCAATCAACGCTAATTCATCACCAACAGAAACACTGGTTAAGCTAATAGTAGTCACATCCGAACAACTTCCATTGGTAGCAGTTAAAGTTACAGTGAAACTTCCACCACCAGCATAAGTATAAACTGGATTAGCTAAAGTTGAATTGTTTCCATCGCCAAAATCCCAATCATAACTAGTTGCTCCAGTAGAATTATTAGTGAAAGTTACCGTATTATCATTGATAGAAGAAGTAGCACTTGCCGTTGGAGTTGCATTAACGAATACAACCGTTTGAACAGATGTTCCAACACCATCACATGGATCAGCATTAGTAGTTGTTACAGTATATAAACCTTGCGCTGAAGCATTGTAAGTTTGAGAAGTTGCACCAGAAATAGGTGAGCCATTTAAATTCCAAACATAAGAATCAGATGTTGAAGCAGTCAATGTAACCACATCACCTGAGCAAATGGTTGTACTTCCGCTAGCACCAATCGTTGGCACTGGAGTTGCACTCACAGAAACTGAAATTGAATTAGAAGTAGCCTCACATCCGTTTCCATCCGTGTAACTCACAGAATACGTTCCGCTATTGGTAATATTGATAGTTTGTGTACTTGCAGCTGTAGACCAAACTAAATTTGAAGACTGATCTGAAGTTAAATCAACATTACCACCTGTACAAAATGATGTAGCACCACTTGCAGTAATAACAACAGTTGGAAGTGGGTTTACCGTTACCGTAGTTGTTGAAGAAGCACCCATACAATCTTTATCACTATAAATAGTCACTGAATAATTTCCAGCAGCAGATACCGTGATAGTTTGAGTTGTTTGACCATTACTCCACATATAAGTTGGATTGGTAACGTTAGAAGAAGCGTTTGCAGTTAAATCAACTGATTCACCAGCGCAAAAGGTAGTAGCACCACTTGCAGAAACAGTAGCTATAACTTCGTTATTCATTGTAGCATTGTAAGCTTGGTTTTGTGGGTTATATTCTGCCCAACAATCTGTCCAATCGGTTGCGCCAAATGCACCACGATAAGAAACTGGAGTAAACCAAGAAGTGTTGATATAAGAATCAGCAAAAGCAGCTCCAGAATTTAAAGGAGAAGAAGTACTCAATGTAAAATCAGGATCAGTTAAACTTGCGTTGGTAAAAACTCCATCGGCTACGTTATTTAAAGTTCCATTAGAATTGGCATTAAAAAAAGTAGTGATATTAAATGCTCCATTAATATTATTAGGATTAACAGCAGTTGAAGCAGCTAAAGTATCTCCCATTTGAATGATCACATTGTTTTTGAAACGTAAATCTCCATTGGTAGCATTAGTTTGTGTTGAAGTAGATTCAATTAATAAACCTACAGGGTATCCCATAAATACTGAATTGAAAACTGACGTTCTTGTATTTCTTCGTAAGTGTAAAGCTCTTTTGTAATTTGAAGCAGGTGTTCCGAATGTAGAAGGACCCACAACAGTTACATTAGAAAATCTTGGGTTAGTAATTGGAATGTTTGCCGTTCCAGTTCCATCATTATCTGATTCGAATCCATTAGATCCAGAAGCATCAGCAATATTTGGGTCACGTACGGATAGTGCAAATTGTACATTTCCAGTATATCCAAAATCTGTATCAAAATCATCATCCCATCCTCTATAGGCAATAATGTTTTTCAAGTTTACTGTACCACCAAACATTTCATATGAATCATCTCCACAATAGGAAACTTGAATATTTTGAATTACTGTTTTTCTACCTACACCACCTAAGGTTAATCCATTAATTTCTGAATTAGGTTGAAAAGCAACTCCAGGATACTCTATACGCACGTATTTTAAAACTCCTGAGCTATCGTTATCATTTGGTGTTCCAGCTCCTCCATAAATAGAACCCACTCCACCTTCAATTATTGCTTCACCTGCAGCAGTTCCGTTTCCAGCATTAGCAGGAGCGTTAACAGATGCACGTCCGCAAATAATCACTCCACCCCAGTCTCCATATCCTCTTTGACCAACAGATTTTTGTGAGGTAAATACAATCGGCATTTTTTCTGTACCCACTGCATAAATTTTTGCATCTCTTTCGACAATCAAAGCACCTTTAGTAGCAAAATCACCTTTGATGATGGTACCAGGCTGAATGGTTAATGTGGCTCCAGCTTTAACATACACCCAACCATTTAAAATGTAGATGTTGTTGCTCGTCCAAGTTTCGCTTGCGGTAATATTACCCGACTTAACAATCTGCGCATCCGAAACAGCTGCAGAAAAAAGTAGGCAAATACCAAGTAAAATTTTACGCATAATTATTCTTTTTTAGTTTATTATTTTCTGATACAAAGAAAAGCTACTAGAATTATGAAGGGATTAGAAAACCATTAAGGATAGGTTATCAAAAATATACATCGTAACCCTTTTGGTAACATTCAATTTTAATTAAGGTCATAATGCTTGATACTTTATTAACCTTTACTTTATTTAATAAAAAAGGCATCTACTTTATGTCGATGCCTTGCAAAATTATCAAACTTTAAAATTTATAAATCAACCGTAATTCCAAAAGTAAAATAAGTTCCTCTTTTAAAAGATTGCATTTTTTGATCATTATCACGATTTAATTTTCCATCACCATTAGCGTCTTGTAGTAATGTGAAGGATTGATTAAATACATCTTGAATACTGAATCGTAGATTAACATGTTTTCCAATTTCTTTAGAGATAGTTAAATCCAAAACATTTCTTGGCATTTCCCAAACTTCAGGCACGCCTGGAATTCCCACGATAGCAATTCTTGGCCCAATGATATTATACATGGCACTAATGCTTAAACCGCAACTATCGTTCTGATAAAAAATTCCTCCATTGATAATATATGGCGATTGACCCATTAACGGACGAATATTACTCACACCCGTATTTAAATTTTCATCCGCCAAATTGATTTTACTTTTAATGAACGAGGCATTGGCAACGATTCCTAAATTATCAATGAATTTACTATTAGTCATACCTAATAATGATTTTCTCACATCTATTTCTATTCCCATACTCACTGCTGAAGGCGCATTTCCTGGAACGAAACTTCTTGTTCCTCCTGAACCTACACCTGGGGAAAAATAACTTTCAATCGGATTAATGAATTTCTTATAGAATAATCCCACACTAAAAAACTCCGTTGAACTTGGATATACTTCATAGCGTAAATCGAAATTATCAATCGTAGGTGTTTTCAAAGAATCGTTTCCAGAAATAATACTATTAAATACGAAATCATAAAAATAGAGTGGAGCTAATTCGCGAAATTCTGGTCGGTTCAAGGTTCTACCATAGGCAAAACGTAGTAAACAAGTATCACTAATATTATAAGCAAGATTGGCAGAAGGTAAAAAACTGGTGATTGGATTTTCTACTATAACAGAATCTCCATTTGCTTCATTGCTATAAAGCGATTGTAAATTGTTTTCAATTCTCACACCTCCCACTAAATATAATTTCTCTGTTACGGGTAAAGATCCCATAATGTATCCTGCAAATAATCTATTGGAAGCAATGTAGGAATCAGACGCTTTCGTGTCTTCATCAATTTCAAAACCATTTCCTGAATTGATATTTTCATCCACTAATAAGGAGTCAATAGGATTGTAAATTAAATTCCAATCAAATCCGAAAATATTAGCAGGTGAATAACCAATATTTCTCACTGAGAATTGACGTTGTTTGTTTTCATAATAAACACCAGCTTTTATTTTTGGCAATTGTTTTTTCAGATTCCCTCTATCATCATAAAGTTTAGTTGAATCTGCAAAAGTATGCTCGTAGTTTGCGGCACCCATCATGATATCCTCATTCAAATCCATGAATAATCTTCCAAGGAAAAATGGATTAGCAGTGGTACTAACGTATGCCGAATAAGGATCTTCTGTACCTAATGGCCTTGTATATCTAGCTCTTTTCCAATCGGGGTCTTTTCTTCTGGTCAATGAATATCCCAAGGTCCAATCTATTTCAGTTACGTTGGGTTTTAGAACATGTGTACCATTTAATTGACCTGAATAAATAGTACGTTGATTATTTCGATACGAATAATCTTGTCTATCGGACCCTTCTTCATAATTGGTTCCACTTCTAATGGTTAATTCATTTGTGCCGGTTTGGTTAAAAGTATTTTTGAAATCAATAGTATGTCCTTTGTATTTGAATCCCCAATTATGTAGAATACCAATTCGCGCTGTATTTCTACTCATTGTGTCACTAAAATTAAAAATAGTATCACTCTCCTGAAGAAGCGTATCATAAATATTATAATCTAATTGATTATTTACTTGTTTTAAATAAGTATTACTATAATTTAATGATGTAATACTTCCAATAACCATTTTGTTTTTGTCTTTAATCATTTTCTCTATTCTATTTCCAAATTGAATGTTTAAGCGATGATCAATAGGTGCACTTTGATTAACATACTTCCAATTATTATTTAAACTTTTTCCAATCGTAGCTAATTGATCGGCATCACTTACATCACGAACATTTTTCGGAAATTCAGCAGGTAATTCACGATACGTATTATCAAATCCTAGCCAATCTGTTTTAGAACCTTCTGCTTTATTAAAATCTTGCATGGTTGTTCCTTGGCGAAATCCCGATGAATAACCAACACTCAACATATTACTATCAGGAATATTTTTAGTGTATACTTTGATGGCACCACCTGCAAACTCTCCAGGAAGATCTGGAGTAGGAGATTTAAAAATTAAAAATTTATCAATCATCTGACTCGGAATTAAATCAAATGAAAATGATTTTACATCGGTTTCTAAACTTGGTGTTAACGCATTATTCAATAAAACTGCATTGTATCTTTCAGATAAACCACGCACCATTATAAATCGCCCATCGATTACGGTTACACCCGGTAATCTTCTCGCCACTTCAGCTCCATCACGGTCGCTTCCTTTTTTGATATCTTCAGAAGTAGTTCCTACAACTACACCATCTGCTTCTTTAATTTCTTCTACAAGAATGGCAGTTCCGGTTTCTTTTTTCTCTCCTATTACTGTTGCACCATCCAATGTAAATCCAGTATTAGAAAGTAAAATATTGAGCTCGGTGGTTTGTCCAGATTTAACTTCAATATTTTTTAGTAAAGTGTCTTTGTATGAAACATATCTAGCTACTAAATTATATTTTCCAGTAGATAGATTTTCGAGAACAAATTTTTCGGTCATCACATCCACACTAGATCCTTTTGTGGTTCCCTCAATCATTACAGTGGCTCCAATTAATATTTCACCAGAAGTGATGTCTTTGATGGTACCGGTAATTTTTCCTGATTGAGCAGAGAGGTTACTTACTAAGAATAAAAGTGCAAGGGCTAAAACAGTTTTCATCTTTGAAATTAATTTATCGCTTGAATGATGGAGCACGTTGAAGTTCATTTTCGTTTTTTATTTACTGCAAAGTAACGTTAGGCGTATTGCTTGCGGGTAAAAACGATTTTAAGTAAATGTTAATGTTATAAAACGGCCTTATTTACCTTATTTATATAATCGGCACGATTACAAGCGGAAGGAAGGATAGAATAAAAACTTGTTGTTAAGCCAATATTACGCTAATCTGAATTTGAGATTATCAAAATGAATTAAAAAATAAGCAACAAAAAAAATCCCGAGATTCTGAACAAGTTCAGAATGACCTGGGGATTTTAATTTCTATATATTTCTTATTTGCCTTCTGGCAACTGCTAACTTCTTATTTTGCGTCTTGCTTTCCAGCAATCAAATCACCATTACTATCCCATTGTGTAGCTATCACTCTTTCACCATTTTCATAAACCATATGATAGGTTAAGTTTCCTTCATCGTTGTAGATAGACCAGTTACCGTCTTTCACACCATTGGTATAATTAGCTTCTGATGTTTTGGTTCCTTTTTCATTATAAGTTTCCCAAACACCATCTTTGGTATTGTTTACAAAATATCCAATTTCTTTGATTTCACCATTGGCATGAAACCAGGTTACTTTCACTTTATTTGTACTTAATTTTACATAAGTAGGAGTAGAACCTTGTGCAATCACACTAACGTTGATTAAAAGGGCGAGGACAAAAGCTAAAGTTTTCATGGCGTTTAATTTTATATATCAAATATACGCAATCATTAACCTGATGTTACCTCAGACTTAACATTAATTTAATATTGGTTATGTTTTGGTAATATTAGAAATATAACATCTTGATTTACATTAATTTAATTAATATTCACATTTTGACTCTGTTTTGATTTAGTTGGCTCGGATTCTATATTATCAAATTAGAAGAGCTATTTTTTGGTAGTCGAAATAGATTTAATGAATAACTGGTATAATCAAATGCTGATTTATTTTAGTCCCAATAAATGAATTTCGTTTTTTAATTATTTTGAAAATGAAATGTTATTTTCTTGAAAATTTGAATTGAATTTACACGCAAAAATTTTTAAGTTTTTTATAATTCACTATTGTCAACACATAAATGTTAACCTAACCTAATCATAACCTTGCTTAATCTTAAAGTAATAGTTTCATTAAATTCAAGATAGATTCATTTCTGAGTTTTGTATTAAAATTTTTTGTGAAGAATTTAAAACACAAATTAGGATGAATAGAATTTTACTATCCATGTTTCAGATTTTCTGCAAGAGGTGTTTTTCTTCACCTTTTAAAATAAGCAGATAATCTAAACGAATGGAAAAAAGAAAAGTAGATATAGTAGTTATTTCCGATGTTCATCTCGGAACTTATGGTTGTCATGCCAAAGAATTATTACGTTATCTGAAAAGTATTAAACCTAGAAAAATTATTCTTAACGGTGATATCATTGATATCTGGAATTTCAAAAAACAATATTGGCCTAAGGAACATATGCAGATTATTAAATATCTGACCAAAAAAATCGCTAAAGGAACTCCTGTTATTTATATCACCGGAAATCACGATGAAACCTTACGGAAATTTGCCGGTTTCAAAATGAGTAATTTTACCATCACCAATAAATTGCTTTTAGATTTGAACGGAGAAAAAGCCTGGATTTTTCATGGCGATGTTTTTGATGTAACTATGAAACATTCTAAATGGTTGGCGAAATTAGGAGGAAAAGGGTATGATCTTTTAATTTTATTAAATCGTTTTATCAATAAGATTTCTGAAAAATTAGGTAGAGGAAAAATTTCCTTATCAAAAAAAATAAAAGATAATGTTAAATCTGCCGTGAAATTTATTAATAATTTTGAGCAAGTGGCGGCAGATTTGGCAATAGAAAAAAAATATAAATATGTTATCTGCGGACATATTCATCAACCCATCATTAAAGAAATTTCTAACGAAAAAGGAAGTGTGACTTATTTGAATTCGGGCGATTGGGTAGAAAATCTTTCTGCTTTAGAATATAATGAAGGTAAATGGTTATTGTATAGTTATTCAAAAGATGAAATTGCGCAGAACATGAATATAAAGGATAATCAAATCGTAAATCTTAATACAAAAGAATTATTTCAAAAGTTGATCGAAGAATTTAATATTTCTGCCTAAGATGAGCCGCAATATGCTCATTCACTCTTTAAAAACCACCTCCCATGACTAAAATACTTTACGCGATACAAGGAACAGGAAACGGACATTTGAGCCGTGCGGCAGAAATCATTCCTCATTTACAAAAAAAAGGTAATCTCGATATTCTGGTGAGCGGAATTCAATATGATCTTGCATTGCCTTTCGAGGTAAAATATAAATATTATGGTTTGAGTTTTATCTTTGGTAAAAAAGGTGGAATAGATTATTTAGCAACTTACCGAAAAAGCAGAATAAAAAATCTTTATGATGAAATTCGAGAATTAAATATTAAACAATATGATTTAGTCATAAGCGATTTTGAACCAGTTTCCAGTTGGGCAGCAAGAAAAGCAGAAATGGAATGTATCGGTTTGAGTAATCAAGCAGCTGTTTTGGCAGATGGATCTCCACAACCTAAAAAATTTGATCCTATTGGCAAATTAGTTTTAAATTATTATGCGCCTTGTACGACACAATACGGATTTCATTTTAAAAAATACAATTCTGGAATTTATACACCGATCATTCGTCAAGATATTCGTGAATTGAAAGTAGAAGACAAAGGACATTATGTAGTTTATTTACCGAGTTTTGATGAAGCGAAAATTATGGAGAAATTGAAGCAATTTAAAAAAATCAAATTTCACATTTTTTCAAAACATACTAAAAAAACTTTTGAAGTTGATAATTTTTCCGTTTATCCTATTAATAAGGAATTATTCACTAAAAGTTTTGCTACTTGCAAGGGCATTATTTGTGGAGCAGGATTTGCCACTCCCAGTGAAGCCTTATATTTGGATAAAAAATTATTAGTCATTCCGATGAAAAGTCAATATGAACAATTATGCAATGCGGTTGCTTTAAAAGGAATGGGCGTAAGTGTAATAAAATCATTTAAGAAAAAACATATTCTAACCATTAGTGATTGGTTAGAAACTTCAAAAACTGTTACTGTCAATTATCCAGATGAAACTGGAAAAATTGTAGATCAAATTATTCAAAATCACACTCGATAATAACATTTCATGTATAATCTACAGAAAAAAGATTTCGGTGATGATTTCATCTGGGGAGTTTCCAGCTCCGCTTATCAAATTGAAGGCGCTCACAATGCGGATGGAAAGGGTCCATCTATTTGGGATGAATTTACTAATAAAGGTTTAGCAGCAAATAAAGAAACAGGAAACGATGCTTGTGAATTTTATTTTCGTTATGAAGAAGATATTCGAATGATGGCTGCCATGGGAATTCCAAATTTTAGATTTTCTATTTCTTGGTCTCGAATTTTTCCAGAAGGAATTGGAAGAATTAATCAAAAAGGTTTGGATTTTTATCATCGTGTAATTGACACTTGTCTCCAATATAAAATTGAACCTTGGATTACACTTTATCATTGGGATCTTCCATTAGAATTGCAAAAAAAAGGGGGCTGGGCCAATCGAGAAATTATTCATTGGTTTTCTGAATACGCTTCCTTAATGATGAAAACTTTTGGTGATAAAGTAAAAAAGTGGATGGTTTTAAATGAACCTTTGGTTTATACAGGTGCTGGTTATTTCATGGGAGCACATGCACCTGGATTTAGAAATCTTTCTCATTTTTTAAAAGCTATCCATCATACAGCATTAGTGCAAGGTATTACTCCAGAAAATTTAAGAAGTTATCATAAAGATTTAGAAATCGGAACCACCTTTTCGTGTTCACATTTGGTACCATTTTCATCTCTATCAAAACATGAGCGAGCAACCGAGCGTGTCGATTTTATTTTGAATCATTTATTAATTGATCCACTTTCGGGTGATGGTTATCCCATGCAAAAATTCAAACCATTGGAAAAAATTTACGATTTCATGAAGGCGGATGATGAAAAACTAATGAAAGCCGATTATGATTTTATTGGAGTTCAAAATTATACTAGAGAAGTAATTAAACATACTTGGTATATTCCGTTTCTTAAAGCAAAAATTATTCCTGCATCCAAAAGAAAAGTGCATCATACTTTAATGAATTGGGAAGTTTATCCTGAAAGTATTTATTATGTTTTAAAAAAATTTGATAAAATGCCATCCGTAAAAAAAATCATCATCACCGAAAACGGAGCGGCATTTAAGGATGAGGTAAATGCTCATGGCGAAGTGAAAGATATGGCGAGGGAATATTTTTTTAGAGAATACTTGAATCAGGTTTTAAGAGCGAAAAACGAAGGAGTAAATGTGAAAGGATATTTCATCTGGTCATTTACTGATAATTTCGAATGGGCAGAGGGTTTTCGCCCAAGATTTGGAATAGTGCATGTTGATTTTAAAAGCCAAAAACGTACGATTAAGGACTCTGGAAAATGGTATTCTAAATTTTTATCAGAGTGAAAATAGAGTTTTGTTAAGTGAATATTATCCTCATGTTAATTATTATCTCAAAATTAGTTTTTGATATGGATTTCTTTTATTCTTTATTTCAATAATATTTAATTTTTTTTTCTGGTATTTTAAATTCATATTGAATGAACTTATCTAATATTTTCATAATTTAGGCTTAGCCTTGTTTCCTTTTTTAAGCTACAATTTTGTGGCAACTAAAAAAGTGAAATCAATGAAAAGAAAATTTATAGTAGGAATCATACTTCCGTTATTTGTGTCTATAGGAATAAATTCTTTCGGGCAAGGTCCTGGATTAATCATTTCAGAATTACTCCCAAACCCTGCAGGAACGGATTCTCCGTTTGAATATGTAGAATTAGTAGCAACAAGCAATATTGATTTTTCTGTTACTCCTTATTCAGTGGTTGTTTGTAATAATGGAACAGGAACAGCGAATGGATGGATTACGGGTGGAACAAATACCTATGGTTTTTCTATTACCACAGGATCAGTAACCCAAGGACAAATAGTTTATGTAGGTGGCTCTTCAATGGCGCCCACAGGAACAAAAATTAGAGTAATTGATACAGGAACACAACCCGGTGATGGATTTGGTACAGCAGTAGCCGGTGGTGTTTTTGGAAACGGTGGAACAAATGCAGATGGACTTGCCATTTTTGATGTGGCTATTGGAAGTGTAACTGCTTCAACAGTTCCTATAGATGGATTGTTTTTTGGAACAAGCACAGGAACTGCTGTAGTAAATGCTGGTGCTGATGGTTATCAATTACCAGTGAACGACCTTTATACGGGAGGAAAATTACAAACCACCTCTTTTCTAGCTCCTGATGCAGGATCAACTCAAATTATTACAGGAACAGGACAATTTAATCCTGCTACAGGATTATTTACGACCAATAGAACTTGGGGAATTAATTCAATTATGACAGATGGAACTTCAAGTGTTTCATTATTTTTTCCTCCAGCTACTTTAAGCTTTGCAACCACTCATCAAACGGTTTTAGAAAGTGCAGGTTCGGCAACAGTGAATATTGGAATTACAACTGCTAATATCAATCCTTCTTCAGTAAATGTAACGGTTTCGGCTCTTAGCACAGGAACTGCGATTACTGATTATGTGATTGGTTCTGCTACTGTTTCTTTTCCGGGAAGTTCAACAGGATCTTTACCTTTTACAATTACCATAAACGAAGATGTAATTGATGAGCAAACAGAATATTTAGTTTTAGAATTTTCAAATTTTGTGAACGCACAAGCAGGAACTACTACACGACATTATTTATATATAAAGGACAATGAAAGAATAGCTCCTGTTTCTACCAATGAATTATCCATGCAGTTATTGAGCAGTTACCAAAACGGAACAGAGGGATCTAATTCAACAGAAATTGTTGCACATGATATTGCAAGTCAAAGATTATTTGTAGCCAACTCTGTTGCCAATAAATTAGATATTCTTAATTTTTCAAATCCTGCATCAATCACTTCAATAAATTCAATTGATCTTACACCTTACGGAACA
>CAMBFX010000085.1 GCA_945865695.1 Chryseobacterium gleum
TCATTTCACACTCTGCCAAACGCCATTGACATATAACGCCTCATTCAAGCAAATAAATACTAAATAAAGTACGAAAAGAATATAAGGTGCAAGAATCACCCATTTCATAGCACGCTTCTCGTCACCTAAATGCATAAATGACATTACAATATATCCAGCTTTAACAACTGTTAAAATTAGATACCCAATTTTAATCATTTGCCAAGCACCGGTTTCAGTACCACCAACAAATTTCTTTCCGAAGAAAATACCAACTGTAAGTTCAACTAAAGTAATTACCGTCATAATGATGGTTACTTTAACAATCTTCTTTCTTATTTTCTTTCCAGCCTCTTCATCGTGATGATTGTAGAGTGAATATTCAATTAAATCGTCTCTTTCCATGCTCATAAGTCAATGTTTTTAAGATTGGTAAATATTATAATAAGTAGAAGAAAGTAAATACAAATACCCAAACTAAATCCACAAAATGCCAATACAATCCGATTTTTTCGATCATTTCATAGTGACCAACTTTATCAAATTTACCTGATATAACTTGTCCAAAAATAATACAGTTAATTACAACACCCGAGAAAACGTGGAATCCATGGAAACCGGTAATAAAGAAAAATAGCATCGCATATTGAGGTGGTCCTGCAGCATTCTCAGGTCCGTAAGAATTATACCAGAGTGTTGCATTATCTCCATCAGGACCGAAATTTGAGAAAACAGTATCTGGACCAGCAATGAAGGTATACCATTCGAATGCTTGAGATCCTACGAAAAACATACCACCCAAAATTGTTAATCCTAACCATTTAATTACTCCTTTTTTATCCATTCTATGGCCCGCTTCAACTGCTAATACCATCGTAACAGAAGAGATGATTAGAATGAATGTCATCAATGCAACGAATCCTAGGGGAATATGTGCATGGGTGAACGGAAAGTGAGTGAACACTTCTTCAGATGAAGGCCATGTTCCGATATAAGCATGACGGTAAAAACCATATGCAGTTAATAATCCTCCGAATGATAAAGCATCCGAAACAAGAAAAAACCACATCATCATTTTTCCGTAGCTTGTAGCAAACGGAGAACGATGACCACCTTCCCAGGTAGCGGTTGTGTCAACAGTAGGATGATTAGATGAATGTGCAGACATGTGTACTAATTATTTGATGCAAGTTTAATGAATAAATTGTAAAAACAAATATAAATATATCCAGAGACCGCCTAAAAAATGCCAATAATGACTTATCAACTTTATTTTCAAATGATTTTCACCATCAAACTTATTTTGCCATGCCATGACAGTGACAATTATCATATAAATCAAACCTCCCAGTAAATGAAGGAGATGCATTCCAGTTAGAATATAAATCATAGAACTGGCCGTATTTCCTTGCATTCTTAAATTACCATATTCAGCGGACGAAAGCTCCTTTCCATTTTGCTTAAAAAGTTTTCCATCTTCCATTGTCAATTCCTGCCCTTGAAAAGTAATCGAAAAATCCTTTCCATATTCTCCGAATTTGGGACTAAATTTTCCGGTATTATTATCAATTACTCCACCTACTAAACGATATCCTTTTTCATTCAATTGTTTCCAGCCTATCCACTGAGTTAAAGTAAATGTGAATCCTAATAATAAAGTAATAGTGACTAACCAATTCGATAATTTCGAATTACCTTTTCGAAGCACCACCATTGAATATTGAATGGTTGCACTGCTAACTAAAATGACGATTGTACTAATTAAGAAAGCCGGTGGTAAAGTAATATTCACCCAAAAATTTCCACCATGAAGAACAAACCAAGCAGAAGTAAATCCCCCAAAAAGCATAACAATACTGATAAGAGCTACCCATAAAAGATTCCTAGATGTTTTTTCTTTTAGTTCTTTTTCGGAGAGAACAATCTCCTCGGTGGTTTCGCTCATATTACTCTATTAATTACGTAAACAATTTGAATGACGGGTAGAACTATAAATGAAGCGAACATTAATTTGCGCGCGGCTGAAATTTCTTGGGTATAGTGAAGTTTGTAGGCTAATCTATAAAAGAATAAACCTGTAATTCCACAAATTATCAATGATGCAATTCCAGTAATATCAATTACCCAAGGTAAAAATGAGGCCACAATCATAACTAATGTAAAAATTAAAATCTGCAAACTACTAGCACGACTTCTACCCAATTTAGAAGGAAGCAAACGAAAGCCTGCTAATTTATAATCATCGTCTAAAACCCATGCAATTGCCCAAAAATGAGGAAATTGCCACATAAATTGTACTAAAAATAAAATACCAGGAAGTAAACCGAATTCGGCTGTGGCTCCAACATAACCCAATAAGGGAGGCATTGCCCCAGGAAAGGCTCCAACAAAAACAGCCCAAGAACTTACTCTTTTCATTGGTGTATAGACTGCCACATACATAAATAAAGAAAGCAATCCGAGAAAAAAACAAAGTGGATTTAAAAGTGCAAGAAGCGCCAAACCTCCCACCGCCCAAATTAAACTAACTATAAAAGCCTCTCGAACTGAAATGGTATTTTTTACCAGTGGACGATTTTGAGTTCGCTTCATCAATTTATCTAAATCTCTTTCTAAGATCTGATTAAAACCATTTGAGGCCGCTGTTACAAAAAATCCACCGGCTACAAGAATCCAAAGTTCATTAATGACCCATTTATCTTGCATAAAATAACCAGTAACTGCAGATATCACGACTAAAAAAGTTAATCGCATTTTAGCTAAAAGCAAGTATTCTTTTAAACGCATAGAAATCGTTAACTTCTTTTCGGGATATGTGGTTGGTGCAATCAATGAATGTGAATTGCGGGCAAAGTTAAGGGAAAAATGATAGTGACAAGTATGATTTTAATGAGTAATAATCAACTCAGTTTTACCTAAAAATCAATACGATAAAAAGAAGATGGATTAAAATCAAATCCATTGTGAAAATAATAGCTAAAAAAGATTGGAAAAATTAAGCCACTTTAAGCTTGGTAATTTTTGATTTAGAGAATTTTTGATCGGCATAATCACGAGTGATGCGCATTTCGGTTACATTTTCCATGGATGGAAGTTCAAACATGGCATCATTTAAAATTGCTTCACAAATAGATCTTAATCCACGAGCACCTAATTTAAATTCTAATGCTTTCTGAACAATAAAATCTAAAACTTCTTTATCAAAAGAAAGTTTTACTTTATCCATTTCAAATAATTTAATGTATTGTTTTACCAATGCATTTTTAGGTTCTGTAAGAATTCGTTTCAATGTTTTTTCATCCAAAGACTCCAAATAAGTTAAAACAGGAAATCGACCAATTAATTCGGGAATCAATCCAAAACTTCTTAAATCTTGAGGCCCTACATAACGTAACATATTATCCTTATCATCAATCATGGCGTCTTTATCGGTAGAATATCCAATGGTTTGAGTATTAATTCTTCGAGCAATATGTTTCAAAATTCCATCAAAAGCTCCACCGCAAACAAATAAAATATTTTTAGTATTCACTTGAATCATTTTTTGCTCTGGATGTTTTCTTCCGCCTTGAGGTGGAACATTTACGGTTGAACCTTCTAACAATTTTAAAAGTGCTTGTTGGACACCTTCTCCACTCACATCACGCGTAATAGATGGATTATCACTTTTGCGAGAAATTTTATCTATTTCGTCAATGAAAACTATTCCTCTTTCGGCATTCTCCACATTAAAATCGGCCGCTTGCAATAAACGCGATAAAATACTTTCAACATCTTCACCTACATATCCCGCCTCTGTTAAAACTGTTGCATCTGCAATAGCGAAAGGCACGTTAAGCATTTTTGCAATTGTTCGAGCCAATAATGTTTTTCCTGTACCCGTTTCTCCTACTAAAATGATATTTGATTTTTCAATTTCAATATCATCATCTGGATTTGTTTTTTGTAATACTCTTTTATAATGGTTGTAAACGGCAACAGATAATACCTTTTTCGCATCTTCTTGACCAATCACATAATCGTCTAGAAAAGCCATAATTTCGGCTGGCTTCAACAATTTCATGGATTGCTCCATTTTTGTTTGTGATTTTTGTTGTAGTTCTTCCTTTAAAATTTGCTCGGCCTGAGTAACGCAATTATCACAAATATGACCAGTAATACCGGCAATTAATAAATTAGTATCGCGCTTTTCTCGCCCGCAAAAGGAACATTTTACATCAGTCTTACTCATTCCACAAAAGTACGTTTATTATCAATGATTTATTCAAAAATTCATGAAAGTTTTTTCATTTTAAGAAAAAATAGGAACTTTGAAAAAATTCTTTTATGCGCTTTATAGCCAAAATTTTATTGATTTCAGGAGCTATTATTTTAGTAGAATGTACTCCAAAAGGTTCAATTGGACCAAAAGCTCCAGGTGAAACTGAATATGCTGTTGCTCAGAAAAAATGGAAAGATGTAGAAATGGCAGATCTAACTACTGGACATGTTATTTATGCTACTAAATGCAATACTTGTCATGGTTTAAAAGAAATAGGAAATTATGATGAGGCAACTTGGGGAAAATTAATTGAGGCAATGGCTCCAAAGGCGAAATTGAATACTGAAGAAACAGAAAAATTGAGAAAGTATATTTATTCGTCAAGAGAAGTAAATAGTAAATAATTCGAAAAACATATTCATAAAAAAAACTCAGCGCTTTCGCCCTGAGTTTTTTATTTCATGATTATAACCTTTGAAGTACAAAAATATACTTCGGCTTTTCTTTTAAATTTTTGACTTCGTAGTAAACTAATTATTTCTTAATAGGTCTAACTAAAACTTCATCAATCATTCCATAAGCTTTTGCTTCATCGGCAATCATCCAATAATCACGATCTGAATCTCCCCAAACCTTCTCATAAGTTTGACCAGAGTGATTAGCGATGATTTCATATAATTCCTTCTTCAATTTCTGAATTTCACGAGCGGTGATTTCTATATCTGATGCTTGTCCTTCTGCTCCACCTAATGGTTGGTGAATCATTACACGTGAATGTTTTAGTGCAGTTCTTTTTCCATGTGCGCCAGCACATAATAAAACAGCACCCATTGAAGCTGCCATACCTGTACAAATAGTCGCAACATCAGGAGCGATATACTGCATTGTATCATAAATTCCAAGACCAGCGTAAACTGATCCTCCAGGAGAATTCATATAAATTTGAATGTCTTTTTTATGATCTACGCTCTCTAAAAAGAGTAATTGTGCTTGAACGATATTTGCTACTTGATCATTAATTCCTGATCCTAAGAAAATAATTCTATCCATCATCAAACGAGAGAAAACGTCCATTTGAGCAACATTTAATTGACGTTCTTCGATGATATAGGGAGTCATTGAGTTTTTAATGGCGGAAGTATAGCTATCATAAGTTGTGCTATTAATTCCTCTATGCATGGTGGCATATTTTCTGAATTCGTCTTTTGGAAACATAGTTTTTTGTTGTTTTATCCACCGAAGCGTTAGCGAAGGCAGGGTTGGTTGGGTTAAATGTAAAGATTAATTTGAATTCAAAATCTCAAAAATCAGACCTGTTAAAAAAAAGCCCCGCTTTTGAGCGGGGGCAGTAATTTTGTCAGTAAATTAATGATGATGGTGGTGTTCATGCTCGTGATCGTGGTCATGATCGTGCACGTGCTCGTCTGCTTTCGGATTAGCAATCTTTCTAAATTCATCCAAAGAAATTTCTTTTGTATCTAGTTTCACAGCACCACGGATTACAGTCATTACTTTTTGATTGTATAAATCTTCGTATAATCGCTTGCTTTCATCTTTATTCGTTAATATTCTCATCGCACTTTGCGTTAATTCTTCATCACCAGGCGCAGCTAAACCATAACGAAGATATTGACCAGCCAAATATCCTTTGGTAAAATCTAAAGCTTCGGCATGATCCACTTTCAAATCATTGTCTTTAATAATTTTATTTTCAATTAACTGCCATTTCAATCCTCTTGCATAAGATGGATAATCATGTTCAATTTGTTCTTGCGTTACTTCTTTTTCATTGGTAGCGGCAATCCATTTTTTGATGAACGCATCTGGCAATTTTAAATCAATAGAACTCAAAACATGCTCTACTACATCGCGATTAAAAACTTTTTCTGAATCATTAATAAACATTCCTTTCAAGTCGGTTGAAACACGAACTTTCATATCCTCCAAAGAGTTCACCTGTCCTTCACCAAACATTTTATCATAAAACTCTTGAGTCAAATCAGCAGGCTCAACTCTCTTGATTTCATTTAATGTAAATCGGAACTCACTTTTCACTGCATCCACTTGTTCTGGTTTAATTCCTAGCATAGCAGCCATATCGGCTTTGCTATGAGAAACCTTTCTTGGATTAACATCAATTTTATCTGTTGCTTTTAGGCCGGTTAATCTTTCTCTTAATTTATCATCGTGTAATTGTTCTACAGCAATAGATGCATCGTGTTTAATCCCTCCTTCTAAAATATTTCCGTTTTCATCTAATTGTTCGAATGTTCCGAACAGCATGTCTGATTTATCACTCACTTCTGCAGTTACTAATTTGCCATATCTGCGAGTTAAATCATCCATTTGTTTGTTCACCAATTCCTCATCTACTTTTACACTGAAGAAAGGAAAAGATATTTTGGAAAAATCAATTGCAAAAACGGGTGCTAGGCCAACTTCATAGGTAAAATCCATTGTTCCTGGATTATCCCAATCAACAGCCTGATCTTCCATTTTAGGCATTGGGTTTCCTAAAATATCAATTTGATTTTCGTTGATGTATTTATATAAAGATTCGTTTAGAATTTTATTCACCTCATCGGCTAATAAAGACTTTCCATGAATTTTTTTCACCATAGAAATAGGAGCATGACCAGGACGAAAGCCTTTCATGTTTACTTTTTTGGTGTAATTCTTTAATGAAGTTTCATATTGAGGATGATAATCTTCTTTAGCAAGTGATATTTTCACGATTGCATTTAGTTCATCGATGTTTTCCTTAGTGATTTGCATAATGATATACTTTAAATTTTGAAGGGCGACAAAGGTAGAAAAAAATCGGAGTTTTTTGTTAATAATGATGAAAAAGACAAAAAAAGAAGCTATTGATATTGAGACGATTTAAAATAAAAAAGGCGAGTAAAAATTAATTTACTCGCCATCTTCTATTTCAGTGCGGGCGAAGGGACTCGAACCCCCATGCCGTGAAGCGCTAGATCCTAAGTCTAGTGCGTCTGCCAATTTCGCCACGCCCGCAGTTTGAAAATCGTTGAAAGTTTAAGGTTAAAAGTTCTATGAAGAACCTTGAATATTAAACATTGAACATTATTGACCCATTTTAAGACTAATGAAAACTATTAAAATTTAAAGTTTTTGGAAACCTTGAACATTTAACTTTGAACTTTCCATTTTCTTTCAAAAGGATTGCAAAGATAAACGTTTCCATTCAACTGCAAAATTGAATATCATTACCTTTGTAAAAAAAAGTATGCTTTCAATCAATCCAAAAGATATTCCGATTCCAAAATTGCACGGCTATTTGCTAGGCGCTATCGGCCCTAGGCCCATCGCTTTTGCCAGTACAATTGACAAAAACGGAAATCCAAATTTAGCCCCATTTAGTTTTTTTAATGTATTTAGTGCTAATCCACCTATTGCGGTTTTTTCTCCTGCAAGAAGTGGAAGAACAAATACTACAAAACATACTTATGACAATGTAAAAGAGGTGCCTGAGGTGGTCATTAATATTGTTACCTATTCAATGGTTCATCAAATGTCGCTGGCAAGTTCAGAATATGCAAAAGGGGTAAATGAATTTATAAAATCGGGCTTCACCCCAATCTCTTCTGATTTAATCAAGCCTTTTCGGGTAAAAGAAAGTCCAGTTCAATTTGAATGTAAAGTTATAGAAGTAAAAGAATTAGGTGAAAAAGGTGGCGCAGGCAATTTAATTATTTGTGAGGTGGTGAAAATCCATATCGATGAAAAATATTTAGATGAAAAGGGCTCTATTAATCAACAAAAAATTGATTTAGTGGCTCGGATGGGAGGAAATTGGTATTGCCGTGCGCATGGAGAATCATTATTCGAAATTGAAAAACCTTTAACTGCACTTGGTGTTGGGGTAGATAAGATTCCTGAAGATATTCGAAATAGCGAAATTCTAACCGGAAATAACCTAGGGCAATTGGGAAATATTGAGGCTATTCCAGACGAAACAGAGGTAAACGAATATAAATTATTGGAGCTTTCTGATATCTATTTGAAAAATGAAAAAAGTACAGAATCGCTCAAAAAAGCGCTTCATCAACACGCTAAAGACCTTTTAAATCAGGGTAATGTTAACGATGCGTGGAAAACTTTGCTCAGCTTTAATAATTAATTCTTACTAGTTTTACAGTTCATTTAAAAACACATCAATATGTCATCATTTACATTAAAAGGAAACATCAAAGTAGTTAAAGCTACACAAAGCGTCAGCGAAAAATTCAAAAAGCGTGAATTCGTTATTACCGACAATTCATCACAGTATCCTCAGGATATTCTATTTCAATTAACTCAAGATCGTTGTGATTTAATCGAATCGTATAAATCAGGAGATCAAATTGAGGTAACATTTAATATTCGTGGTCGCGAATGGACAAGCCCTAAAGATGGTGAAGTGAAATTTTTTAATTCATTAGAAGCTTATAAAGTTCAAGGAAGTACTTCCTCAGGTGAAACTCCTTCTGCTCCAGCAGTTGAGTTTAATACTACAGATGAAGCGGACGATCTTCCGTTTTAATAAAATTTTGTTGAATTAGAAGGGCAACAATTTGTTGTTTCAAAAGATGGGTTGGTAATTAAAGATGGAACGGACCCTTCTCCTCCTCAGATTCCATTATAAACACAAGCAAGATGATTTAAATCAACTAAAACATATGCATTGTCATCAATTCCGTTGTTGTAAATTTCTTGAGAAAAGACAATTGTGGGTGAAATAAGTAAGACAATTAAAAGTAAAAAAATGTTTCTTAAAATTTTGTTAGCAACATTGAGACGAAGAATTTATAATAAGATTGCTGAAAAAGTAAATATTTGACTTAATAGCCTAGCCCTTTACATCATCAACCATTCGTGTGTCTAAAGCGTCTCTAAGCCCATTACCTACGAGCATAAAAGAAAGAACTAAAATAGCAGTTACAATTCCTGGTAAAACGGCCATATATGCCAATTCGGTGGTAAAAAATGCTTGGTGTTCACTTATCATTGATCCCCAAGAAGGCATAGGCGGTTGAACTCCTACACTTAAAAAACTCAATCCAGATTCTATCAAAATGGCAGAAGCAAAATTGGCAGCCGACATCACAATTACTGGACCCATAATATTGGGTAAAACGTGACGGAAAATTATTCTTCCTGAGCGAAATCCTAATGAACGTCCGGCTTCGATAAATTCCTTCTCTCTAACACTTAAAACTTGACCGCGAACTATACGTGCAACTTCCACCCACATGGTTAATCCAACTGCTACAAAAACCTGCCAAAATCCTTTTCCCAAAGCAATGGTTATAGCAATAACTAAAAGTAAAGTGGGTATTGACCAAACCACATTAATCAACCACATAATTACATCATCCACCCATCCACGATAGTATCCCGCAATAGCTCCTAGTGTGATTCCAATTAACAATGAAATAACCACCGAAATTAATCCAACCGAAAGTGAAACAATTGTTCCTGCCATTAATCGACTAAGCATGTCGCGGCCTTGCAAATCGGTTCCTAGCCAATAGGTTTTTGTTACTATAAATTCCTCTTCTACTTTTTTAGTCAATTCTCTTATTGAAATTCGTTGCTCGTTATTCTTAGTATCAAAAAAAACAAAATCATCACCCACTCTCGATATTTTAAAATTTTCATTTATAGGAAAAGCAACATCAACCAACATAATAGGTATTTCTGTTGGCTTAAAATGAGAATGAGCAGTTCCAACATATTCAGTTATTATAATTTCAGATCCTTCTATTCGATAATCTGAAATGGGATACCACCGGTACAAATTTTCTTGTCCTCCAAAAAAAGTCAAACCAAAAAATCCTTTATCAACTGTATTTTGGTTTTTCGTGACTTTTAAAAATTTCATTTCAAAACCCGGCTTTTGTTTGGCTACCTGAGGAACAATAAAACTTGAATTTTCGGTTTGATCAGGACGAATATTAGCCCCTAAAATTGAAATCAGCGACAACAACAATATAATAATTAGACCCGTCATGGCAGGGATATTCTTACGCAAACGCTTCCAGGCAATTTTACCTAATGATTTTGATGTATCTTCTCGCTGCCCTTTTGCCATCTTTAAATTTTTCTACCCTTCCAACTCAAAGGAATTATCCATCCAATTATTGGAAGGAGAGTTGTAAAAAAAACATTCATTAAAAAAACAGGTAAAAACCAAAAAAGCAATTCCTTCTTTTTCCAATGGTGTGTGACCAAAAATAGTAACAAAAAATCAACTATGATTTTTAAACCTATTGAAATCAAAAGTAAAAGATTCCATTCCGTTGTGACGAGCTGATAGCCAGTAATGAAAATAAATTGAAAGGAGGCAAGAAAAATAATCAAACCCACTAAAATTGTTGTAAAATCAGAAAAAGAGCTGCTCTTTCGCATCCAACGGATTCTTTGTTGAGTATATCCCTTAAACGATTGAGAAGTGGTTATTACCCTAGAATCTTTATCCGTTAAAAAATTTATATTGATCTTATTTTTTTTTAGTGATTGTAAAAAATAGATATCATCACCACTAGCCGTTTTATGATTAAATTGAAAAGGATTCAGATTTTGAAAAACACCTTTCTGATACGATAGGTTAGCGGCACTCATGCTTATGGGCTTTCCAATTTTCCCTAAACCTAATGAAACACTTTGAATGGATATCATTTCTAATTGCTGAAATTTATTCCAAAAACCTTTTTTGCTTTCCATTTCCACATATCCAGCATTAACCCTATTTGAATGAAGAAATTCATTGGCATGTAAAGAAATCCAATTTTCAGAAAAAACACAATCTGCGTCTGTAGTTAATACGTTTTCAAATGATGATTCTTTTATTCCCATTTCAATTGCGCTTTTCTTTCCATTACTATTTTCTCTTAAATGAATTAACTTCACTTGATAATTTGGATGCGAAAAATTTTGAATTACTTCAACAAAAGAATCTGTAGAATGATCATTAATGAAGATAATTTCAGCTAGTGGATAATTTTGTTTTTCAAGAGATTTTATCAACGGTGCTAATTTGCTTTGTTCATTTCTAAATGGAATTAAAACAGAAATTCCGATTGTTTTAGAATGTTTCTTAAATGTTTTTTTGTTTGAGAAAAAACCAATAATCACAATAACAACCAAAAAGAAATAAGAAATAAATATAATCAGTGTCAAGATTTCGAGCAATGTCATATTAATTAAATCTCGAATTGCCAATAAGAAAAAGTATAGACCCTAATAAAGCTGGCAGAGCTTGATTAAGTATCCAAATCATAAATGCAGCACAAGAAACTTCTAAAACAAATCCTGTTGCCTCTCCAATAATCATTATTCCTGATAATTCTCTGATTCCTATTTTACCTAAAATTCCTGTTGGCAATAAAGTATTCACCAAGAAAGTAATGCTTACTAAACAAAATGCTGTAACCATTTCAATTTCTGCTCCGAAAATCCATAACAACAAAACATATTGAAATGCAAAAACAAAATAGCGCAAAAGCGAAACAAAAATTATACTTAAGTCAAAACTGAATCCGTTCCACTCCCTATTTTTGAACTTTATTTTTGGCGGGAATTTTATAAAATAAATTCCAAATGAAATAAGAATAAGCAAAACTGAAGCAGTGGAATAAAATAAATTCATCTCATTATTTTCGATTAGCCAATAAGCCAATCCACCTAATCCCACCAAAATAGTGACCGAAAATTGAGCAATTGACATTTGAATCGATGCATCCAAAATTTTTAATTTGTCTGTATTTTCATTAGCAATCATTCTTGCAAAAAGTGCTCCAGAGCGAAAAGGGGTAATAAATCCAGCAGCCATAGATTTTAGCGTTTGAATAAATGCGGTCGTATAAGAAATGGAATTAATTTTTTGAAAAGCATATTTCCATTTTAAAGATTCTAAAAACAAATTAAGAGAGGTAAGAATAAACATTAACGAAAAGAAACTCATCCAATCAATTTTTGAAAAAGCATTCTTCCAAACAAAAAGAAAGGTTGAGTTTTGAGTTTTAGAATCAATGATGACCCAAATGAAATAAATGGCTAGTAATGGGATAATCCATTGTAAAATCTCTAAAACCCGTTGCCGACTTAGGCTGCGATGTAATTTTGCCAACATTTCTTGCAAGTTACGAATTTCCCCATTTCAATGAATTTTGAATTGCTAACTTTACGCCAATTCATGCAAAAATCCTTTGAAAGAATCATTTTAGGCTTAGATCCGGGAACCAATATAATGGGATTCGGAGTAATTGGTATTGAAAATAAAAAAGCTCATTTGATAGATTTGGGAATATTTAATCTCTCGAAATTAGAAGATCAAACATTAAAGCTCAAAGGCATTTTTGACCAAACAAGTGAAATCATTCAAAAATTTAAACCTGATGAATTAGCCATTGAAGCACCTTTCTTCGGAAAAAATGTTCAGTCGATGTTGAAATTAGGAAGAGCACAAGGTGTAGCTATTGGTGCCGCTTTGAATAGAAGTATGATGGTGAATGAATATTCTCCTCGAAAAATAAAACAATCGGTGACTGGAAATGGAAATGCCTCTAAAGAACAAGTAGCAGCGATGATCAAACAATTATTAGGGATAAAGGAAGATCAAAAATATTTAGATGCAACAGATGCTGTGGCTGTAGCCCTGTGTCATTTTTATCAGGGAAATTCGCTTAGTTCAGGAAAAAAATCTTTTGGTTCTTGGGAAGCATTTGTGAAAGCTAATCCCACACGAAAAAAATAATCAAGCCTTTCTTATTTTCTCTGCAATTTCCTGCAATCTTTCTTGTGACAATTGAAGCTTGGGACGAGTAAAATTCAAATCATCAGCCGAATCAATTGGCACTAAATGAATATGTGCATGAGGAACTTCAAGGCCAATAACAGAAACACCTATTCGTTGGCAAGGAATTACTTTTTCAATTTTTTTTGCGATGGGTTGACAAAAAAGTAAAATCTCATTGAGCAAAGATTCATCCAAATCAAAAATATAATTCACCTCTTTTTTCGGAATAACTAAAGTATGGCCTTCTCTTAGAGGGGAAATATCTAAAAAAGCAAGAAACTTTTCATTCTCTGCAATTTTATGACAAGAAATTTCACCAGAAATAATTTTTGAGAAAATGGTCGGCATTATCTAGAAATCTCCAATACTTCAAATTTCAATTCGCCATTTGGAGTTTTAACGACTGTTGTTTCTCCAACAATTTTCCCCATCAAACCTTTTCCAATTGGAGAATCGACCGAAATTTTAGCCAATTTTAAATTCGCTTCATTTTCAGCTACTAGCATATATTCCATTGTGGCGCCATTGGCAAGATTCTTTATTTTTACTTTAGATAGAATAAAAACTTTCGAATTATCAACTTGAGTTTCATCTATCAATCGAGCCGAAGATAAAAGATCAGTCATTTTTGAAATCTTCATTTCTAAAAGCCCTTGCGCTTCTTTTGCTGCATCGTATTCTGCATTCTCCGACAGGTCACCTTTATCTCTAGCTTCGGCAATCTGTGCAGATATTTTAGGGCGTTCAACCGTTTTTAAATGCTTTAACTCTTCTTTGAGTTTAGTCATTCCTTCTTGGGTTAAATACGTTAATTGTGACATATTGATCAGTATTATATAAATGTAAAGAATCCCCGAATTCGGGGATTCTTTAATGCAAATTTAAAAAAATATTCTTACTTCAAGTTGATTCTTACACCAATGCTATGTACTCCATTAAATGGATTGGTTGCTCTATAAGTATAATCAAAACCAATGTTAGTTCCTTTTTCTCCGGCCTTCATATCTACTGAAATACCGCCTGTTGGGCCTGTTAAAGCAGATGTTCTAGTGTCGGCACTAAAAATCCCTTTTTCTTGAACATAACCACCTCTAGC
>CAMBFX010000086.1 GCA_945865695.1 Chryseobacterium gleum
GCTGATTTGGAACCTATTTCTTTAACAGAAATGGATACCGTGAAATTGATGAACCGAACGGATACAAAATTTGCGTTTAACTCTCAATTATTGGCCAATATTTTAGAAAAATCTAAATCAGATTATAGAATTCTCGAAATCAAAAATACAAGAACACCATCTTATAAAACCTTGTATTTCGATACTCCAGATCATCAACTTTTTTTAGATCATCATAATGAAAGAGGATATCGTTATAAAGTTAGAATTCGAAATTATGTGGAATCTGAATTGTTTTATTTAGAAGTAAAGAAAAAAGTAAATGGAAGAACTGATAAAAACAGAATTAAATTAGATAAATTTTACGAGACGCTTACTCCCGAACAAACAACTTTTATTGCTGAATCAACTGGAGACAAAATTGAATTGATTCCAACTCTTTGGAATAATTTTAATAGAATTACATTGGTTAATAAATTAGTTCCTGAAAGAATTACGATTGATTTAGGATTAACTTTTTCAGAAAAAAATAATAATTACCCACTTAATCATTTAGTAATTGCCGAATTAAAACAAGAACGTATTAATTTACATAGTCCGTTTATTAAAATTCTAAAATCATTTGGAATTAGAGAATCATCTTTGAGTAAATATTGTATTGGATCTTTGTATTGCTACAAGGGATTAAAATATAATAATTTCAAAGAAAAATTATTGAAAATCGACAAAATAAATAAAGCAGCTTAATATGAATCCATTTTCACTTTTTAATGTCTTCAATGTGCAAGAAGATCTTTCTACAGAAGATTTAGATGCAACTGGTTTCGAAGACCTCGCAAAAGAAGCCCCAACAGAAACAGATAATTCTGTAATGGGTGTCCCTTTTATCAATGAAGATTTCTGGCAACTAATCATCCGTTTTGGATTTAGTATGCTCGTGCTTTTTATTATTATTCGCCTACTTTATTATCCATCTACAAAAAGAAAAGATTATCTCTTTACCTATTTATTGATAAGTGTAATCACATTTTTCATTTGTTATACTCTGCAAAGCAATAAAATCAAATTAGGATTAGCACTAGGATTATTTGCGGTTTTCGGAATTATTAAATACCGAACAGATGCCATTCCTATTAAGGAAATGACTTATTTATTTATCGTGATTGGTCTTTCAGTGATCAATGCATTATCAAACGACAAAGTAACTATAGCAGAAATTCTGTTTACAAATTTTGCAGTTATCGTCATCATTTATGCACTCGAAAAAGTCTGGCTCTTGAAACATGAAACTTCAAAAATTATTCTCTACGAAAAAATTGAACTCATCAAACCTGAAAATCGACAGCTACTTCAAAAAGATTTAGAAGAACGAACTGGAATCAAAATTAATCGTATTTCTATTGGGAAAATCGATTTCTTACGAGACACTGCTCAAGTAATTATACATTATTATGAGAATTCATCTAATGGCTCTAATTATGCTGAAACCTCAACAGATGACGATGATTAAAAAAGGAATTATATCATTGCTTTTATTAATACCATTACCGCTTTTTTCACAATCAAGCGGGCAATGGCTTTCATTGGGGTTAGATGGAAAAATAACGAAAGAAATCCGTTTCGAAATGAAACAAGGTTTTCGTTTTTCAGATATGTTCACTCAAACTCAATCTACTTATACAGATTTTGGATTAGCCTACCGTTTTTCAAAAGAATTTAACATTGCTGCAAATTATCGATTCACTCAAAGAGGTGGAATGTTTAATGCTCTTCATCTTGAAAATAGATTCAGTGGAGAAATGCGATATAAAATTAAATTGAATGATCTTTCTGTAGGTTCTCGTTTGAGATATTTAACTCGTTTTAGAGATTATAATACAAGTTTTGATGGACATATTCCACAAAGATTTATTCGATTAAAATTTGATTTAGATTATAATTTACCCAAAGGATTTTCAGCCACTTTAGGCGCTGAAATTTTCTGGCAACTCACCCCATATTATGGTACAGGATTTAACAATTTCTGGTTAATTGCTGGGTTAAATTATGATATTTCCAAACAAGATAAAATCAGTTTAACTTTTATTCGCCAAAGTAGAGAGTTTGCGAGTGATGATATTATTTTTGGAAATGTAATTAGCTTGAGCTACGTGCATAAATTGGGCTTCTCATTTTCCGATCAATAAAACAACGGCATAAGCTGTAATTCCTTCTTTTCTCCCAATAAACCCCATCTTTTCATTGGTGGTTGCTTTAATCGAAACAGCATCTATATCAATTTCACAAATGGCTGAAATTGCTTTTTGCATTTCAGGAATATGCTTAGCGATTTTAGGTTCTTCCAAACAAACAGAACTATCTATATTGTTTACCGAATATCCTTTTGAATGAATTAGCTCAATAGATTTTCTCAATAAGATTTTACTATCTATATTTTTGAATTCAGCTGACGTATCCGGAAAGTGTTTGCCAATATCTCCTAAAGCTAAAGCGCCTAATAAAGCATCACAAATGGCATGTAATAAAACATCAGCATCAGAATGACCAAGAGCTCCTTTTGGAGAGGGAATTTGAATGCCGCCTAACCAAAATTCGCGGCCTTCTACTAATTGATGTACATCAAAACCGAATCCGGTTCTTAATTTCATAGGGATGTTTCTGTAGCTTTTGCTTTTAAAGACTCAAATGAGAATTTTAAAGTAAAGCGAAGTGTATTTGCCAAAGGATTATTTCTAGCCACGGTAATTAAATAAGATACATCTAAGGTAAACTTACTATATTTAAGACCAGCACCAATCGTAAAAAACTGACGGTTACCTTTTGTTTTATGCTCGTGGAAATATCCTAAACGAGCAGCAAATTGCTTGGCATACCACCACTCCACTGCAGGTGATATGTTTATCTCTCTTAATTCTTCCCTAAACTTACTTCCTTTTTTAATTCCAATTAACTCACCAGATCCGTTCATAATTGTATCACCAGGAGCATCTGTAAATGATGTAAAAATTCCACTCGCTACTCCACGATCATCATCTAAACCGCTAAATAATTCTCCTGTACTCGTGTAAATGGCAGGCGTTGGAACTAATAATTTATTAAAATCTAAAGCAAAAGTTACTTCATTATATTCGTCTGGAATTAATGTTAAAGCACCACCAACTTTCATATTAGCAGGTAAAAAATCACGGTCAGCAGTATTTGAATACGCTATTTTAGGTCCGATATTCGAAATATTTGCACCAAAGGCTAGAACACCATCATTTTTACCAAATTTCATTTGATTGTTGCGATAATACATACTCAAATCAACGCCCATCGAACGTCCAGGTTTAGTTTCAACTCCAGCGGCAGGAGTTCCACCAGTTAGATTAGAATTAATATAGCGGGCAGAAAGTCCACCAGAAAAATAATCGCCTAATTTTAATGCATAAGCAAAATCTAAAGTAAATTCATTGGGTTTAAAATCACGAATCACTTGACCTGTTTGATCAGTAAAAGTGATATTTCCCAATGAGAAATAACGCATTGCAAAACCAATGGCTTGGCGCTTGTCTAATTTATAATAACCCGATAAGTATGCAAGGTTGATATCATTAACCAATCTTTTTAACCAAGGAGTATAATTGATAGAAAACTCAAATTCATTTTCTGCGAAAGCCAATTTTGAAGCATTCCAGTGAATGGAATTACAATCTGGAGAAATAGCTACACCTGCATCACCCATACCTCCGCTGCGAGAATCAGGACCAATTAACAAAACAGGAACGGCAGTTGTAATAGTATTCAATCGAAAAACATCTTCATCTTGTGCGAAAACTGTTTTATCTTGAATAAATAAAAAGGATAGTAAAAATGCGGGAATTATTTTTTTCATACTGCTTTATCGTTGAGCTACAAATATACGGAAACCAGTCTAAATTATTGCGTTTCTAACGTAATATTACTAGTTTTTCATATTTATCTACTTTTTTATCGCCAGCAGTTACCTCTACTTTATAAATATAAGTTCCAATTGCTAGTTTGTCACCAAATTCATCTAATCCATCCCAAGCAATTGGGTCAATTCTAAAACCTTCTGCATTAACTGTTTGCATAATGGTTTTTACTACTTTACCGGTTATAGTCATCACCGAAATTTTTACGTCTACTGTTTGGCAAACTTGATTATGTTCCAACATAAAAACAGTGCTAGTTGTAAATGGGTTGGGATAGTTCAAAACATGATCCAAAACTAATTCCTCTTCTTCTTGCACAATAAAATCAATTTCCTTTTCTGATGAGTTATTATAAACGTCCCAAATTTTAACTTTCAACGTATGTTTTCCAGCCTCTAAATTAGTAAATTGATATTTTATTCTTCCCTTCTGATAAGTATCCAATTCTGCCTCATAAAAATCATTCAAAATAATGGTATTTGAAGTATTGCCATCCAAAACAGCAGTTAAATCGTGACCAATTCCATTACCCACTGTATTCAATCCATTTTCATCTTGTGCATTTACAATCAAAAATGGATTAGAATTGGTAATTCCTCCGCTAACAAAATTGTCGTCATTTAAATAAACTTCCATTTGTGGACCAACCGCATCCGTTGGAGCGTTTGTATTTGCTCCTCCAACAATAATTTGGTTATTGCTTCCATTGGCATCAGTAGAATAATTGTGAGCATAATAACTTAATTTTCCATTTCCGTATTGAAATGTAATATCTTTTGGTACAACAAATGAGTATTTAAATAACCCATTATTTACAGTTGCTTTACCCTTGTAAATAACATTTTTGGTAACGTTAAATGTTTTTTGTTGAGATCCGGCATCATTTGCCAATGAAGTAGTCATTTGATCTTTGTCAAAAACCACCGGAGTAATTATCCCATTAAATGTGTTTAAGAAATTCCCATTTTCATCCTTAATTCTACCAGAAATGGTAATTGTAGAAAGAGCTTTTAAGGTATCTACTGCCCCTGAAATTGCAACACCGTTTATGGAATCTGTCGCAACATCATAATAAGGTATTTTAAATTCAACTGCTGGGTCTCCTAAAAGAGTAAAATTTCTCGTATTGGTGCTATTACCTGGTGAAATAGTAGCCATTTTATTTTTAGAATCTAAATACAAATCACCTAGTCTTTGTCTACCGTTATTTTTTCCTCTTTGTAAAAAGAAATCTATTAAATAACTATTTAATTGCTCATTCGGCCCAGAGATGACTAATCGTGTTGTTGTCATTAATGCTATACCACCTCCATCAGGATTCAATAAAACATATTCACCTGCAGAAGTTCTTGCTGGATCATCATAACGAGAAAACTCGCATGTTGCACTCATGAAAAGCGGTAATCTCGGAGAATTAGTCCAATTATTTATTGTCGCTAAATCAAGAATCCTTTCATGTGCCCATCCTACTTCTCCACCATGCCCAATATAATTTACAAATAAACTTCCAGATTGAACCTTATCCTTTAAATCTTTATCCGCATCATAATATCTTTTTCCTCCAGGAGTAGACGTTTGTAAATAAGCATCAATATATATTTTTTTAATTAAATAATCGGGATGGTCAATTTCAATTTGATCGGAAAAATTTTCAGCTGAATTAATGTAAGAATTAAAATCTTCATCATCGGCAACAAACGTAATCCAATTTCGCCAATCTTCCAATGTAGGTTTAACTTCAGAATCACAACATCCCGAATTTAGAGGTGGCGCAACCTCTGTTGAATAAGCTTTAATTTTTTGAACAACAGCATTTGCTTCCGAATCATTTTGAACACATAATCGACCAACTGCAATATCCATTAAATTAGCTCCTGAAAATCCTTCATTATCATCTAGCATCGCAAAATAATCATCAGAGGTAAATGAAGAAATAATATACATCTGTCCAACCGATGGATTTTGATACGTAGGAATAAAAGCAGTATTACCTGCTAGTCTATATTTATTGTCGTAGGATCCATCGCCAAATAATACAGCATATTTTGGCATTAAAGTAGTATCTGCACCAGCACGATCGTAAAACATTTTTAAAAACATTCTAATTGCAGTAATATCTTTCATACCAGAAGAAAACTCATTGTAAATTTCATTGACAGAAACTAGGTTCACACTTAATCCTTCTGACTGATGAAAATTTGACAGCTCTGCTGCTTGAGTATTAAATTCTGGATGGGTTATGATAATTAAATCAGCATATCCCAATCCATGCAAATTTTGTTTTTGAACCTTTCCAAAAAATTTCGGAGCAGAAAGATTTTGAGTAGCAAAAGCAATAAACGTTTTTAATGTATCAGTTTCTATTCTAAAACTATTTATACTTCCATTTAAATTGGGCGCCACATTCGTAGGATTAGTTGCTTCAGTAACTTCCCAAATTTGAATTGGTGATGAAATACTTGTTAATTGAAATTCGGACACATTACCTATACCTACACTATTCACATCTCTAAATTCCATATTATTGCCACTGAAAATCAAATTTCTTCTAGCGTTAATTTCAATAAAATCTGTCCAACCTTCTGATGAAGCAGAAAAAGCATTAAAATTTAATTTTAAATTTAAAGTTGAACTAGTCGGATTTAAATTATATATCAAATTACCATTGCTAGCGTAAACGGCATGATAAGGATAAGGGCCAGTACCAATTCCTGCTATAGAAACAGAAGTATTCAGTCCCGCTTCAGGTAAACTTATGCTAAATGAGCTTGATGAATTTCCTGGTGTTTTCGCTGCAATAGCAAGTCTTAATCTCAATTGCTGTGTTAAATCTAAATTTGGAAAATTAAATGGATAATCATACTCCGTAATAATATCAAAATGATCACCCAACCATTCACGACCAGATTTCATTAGGTTATAATTATCTGTATGAATAACCTTATAATCATTGAATGTTGTTACAGTGTTTGTAATGGGTGCTGTAGATAAAACGGTATTTGAAATTCTTAATGGAGAAATGGTGCTATCTACTTGAATAAAGTAATAAGAGGTATCACAATAAGGATGTCGTTTATGCTCAAAATTATTCCCGTTTTGCACCCAACTATCTGCCCCTTTTGCATAGAATAAAATAAAATCATTAGAATTAAAAACTCCATCAGCATCGCCTTCTATATAAATGGAATTTTTTATTAAATCATCAGGACGTTCTGTGCTATTTAACTCAGGCAAAACTCCAAAAGAATTTCCATAAACGTGAATGGAATTGGGATTAATATTATCTATATCCATTCCCATATCTTTCAAAAAAGAATAGGTCATTTTAAATACTCCATTTTGGGTAGCTCCCACTTTATACCAATCTCCGTTTGATAAAACGGATTCATTGGCAAACATCATTCGAGTATTTTGACGCAAATTTTGTTTAGGATTTTTGGCAATAGAAATATCAAACGAAATTAATTTGTATATTTCGCCCGTGCTTGTTTTTACAAATGGAACTACTGTAATCACTAGTTTTTGAATTCCACGAACAGTTGAGATTTCAGATTGAATATTATATTCTGTGCTTAATTTAGTTTCATCAATCAGTGCCAATTCTCCAGTTTCGAGTTTTTCTGTTAAAACATTCACAAGTTGAACCTCGGCTTCGGAAATATTATCCCAATTTAAAATCTCATTAAAAACTGGTGTAATCTTTTGATTATCATAATTATAATATGAACCTTTAAACCCAAAATAGGAAATTGATTCATTCTCTGAAATTTTATTCTCCTTGGTTTTAAACCATTCTAATTCTCTATGAATCGAATTATTTTTCTGTGAAAAAACAAGTGTAAATTGCAGAAAGACAATCAATAAGACAAGTGTTCGTTGAACTTTATTATAAAGAGATATAACCATAGCTTGACTACAAACGTAAGAAAGAAATAATTATTGCGAGGTTAATTTAGTGTTGAAACAATGTTAAAAATAATTCGTAATATTGGCTCCTTAAATCCTGACTTGGTTCGTATGAATCTAATTAAACATTCGACAAAACTCTTTATAGTAACATTGTTTTTATCTGGAATTTGTTGTCTTACACCGCAAGTTGCCAAAGCACAAGATCCTGAGTTCACTCAGTTCTATGCAAATCCTTTGTATTTAAATCCGGCTTTTGCGGGTGCTGCTCGTTGCCCAAGAATAGCGATGAATTATCGTAATCAGTGGCCATCTTTATCTGGAACATTTGTTACTAGTTCTGCTTCTTACGATCAACATGTGGATGGTATTTATGGAGGATTAGGTTTAATTGTTACCAATGATAAAGCGGGTGAAGCCACTTTGAATACCACTAATATTTCTGCAATTTATTCTTATCAATTAAAGATTAATAGACAATTTTCACTTCGCTTTGGTTTTCAAGCTACTTTCTTCCAAAAATCATTGGATTGGAATAAACTTACTTTCGGAGATATGATTGATCCAAGACGAGGTTTCGTTTATCAAACCAATGATGTTCCTCGTGGTGGTTCTATTTCAAACGTAGATTTTTCAGCAGGTGTAATTGGATATTCAGATAAATTTTTTGCTGGATTTGCGGTTCACCATTTAACTCAACCTAATGAATCTTTGATTACTGGAACTTCTCCTCTACCGATGAAATTCACTGGTCATATGGGAGCCAAAATTTCTTTGAGTAATAATAAATATTCTACCAACGATGCTTCCATTGCTCCAAATATTATGTATCGTGCGCAAGGAACCTTCCAACAACTCAATATGGGACTCTATTTAACTAAAGGAGCTTTAACGGGTGGTGTTTGGTATCGTAATAAAGATGCATTTATTGTATTAATAGGAGTAACGAGTGAACATTTCAAATTCGGATACAGTTATGATTTGACAGTATCTAAACTTGGAATGCAATCAGGTGGCTCTCATGAATTATCAATGACGTTAAACTTTAACTGTAAAAAACCAGTAAAAAAATTCAGAACGATCTCTTGTCCTTCGTTTTAGGATTTTAAAATTTAAAGTGTAACTAAAAAGATTTTAAGCGTTATAAATAAAAATAAAACCGGTTAAACTATGGTTAGCAATGTGAGAATGGTTGGATTACTGGCAGTTGGTGTGGCTGTTGGCTTTTCAGCGTGTAAGTTTGAGACATCAAGTGTTACTGGTTGGGATTATAACCAACCAATTAACGGTGGTTTCCAAAAAGTTCCTTATGAGGAGCAGGAAACAGGTCCAGGACTTATATTAATTGAAGGTGGTACTTTTACAATGGGTAGAACCGAGCAAGATGTTACTTACGAACATCACAACTCTCCAAGAAGAGTTACTGTTTCTTCTTTCTACCTTGATGAAACTGAAGTTACCAACTTCCACTGGTGTGAATATTTATATTGGACATCACGTACTTATAGTACTTCATTTCCTTTAATCTATAAACAAGCTCTTCCTGACACTTTGGTTTGGAGAGAAAAACTTTCTTACAATGAACCATATGTTGAATGGTATCTACGTCATCCAGCCTACCGTGATTATCCAGTAGTTGGTGTTAGTTGGTTACAAGTTAACGCTTTCTGCCAATGGAGAACCGACCGTGTTAATGAATATATTTTAATTCGTGAAGGTATTTTAGAATGGTATCCTGCCCAACAAGATGAGCCATTTGTAACAGATGCTTATTTAGCTAATCAATACGATAAAAGTTTAAGAAATCAAGAGAACCAATTAGTTGATTTAAATCCAGACAATCCTGGCAAAGGGAAGCGTGGAAGTTCTAAATTAGGTCAACGTCCAGTTCGTGTTTCTGATGGAATTTTATTGCCTCGTTACCGCCTCCCAACAGAAGCAGAATGGGAATTTGCAGCTTACGGTTTAGTTGGACAAACTTTTGACGAACGTATTGTAGAAAGAAGAATTTATCCTTGGGATGGCCATTGGGTTCGTAATCCAGATGAAAAATGGCAAGGGGATATGTTAGCCAACTTTGTTAGAGGTCGCGGTGACTATATGGGTATTGCTGGTAACTTGAATGATGCTGGTGACGTTACAACTCCGGTTTTCTCTTACTGGCCTAATGATTACGGTTTATATAATATGGGTGGAAATGTTAGTGAGTGGGTTTTGGATACTTATCGTCCTTTGTCTACCGAAGATTTTGATGAGTTCCGTCCTTTCCGTGGAAATGTTTTTAAAACAAAAGTTCTTACTTCTGAAGGAGCAATTGATCAAAAACACGATGAAACCATTTATGATATTGATGGAATCAAACAATATATCTTAGAATTTGAAAAGCAAAGATTTATTCACCAACGATTAGATACAACTACTCCAGGTGGTAAAATTGATCAAGCTTTAATTGATACTATCAAAATTGAAGTTGATAAAGCATTAGAAATTAAGAATAGATATAAGGATTCTAAATCAGTTCCAGTATTTAGAAATGAACCTGAAAAAGAAGATTATTTCTTGATTCTTGCTTCTTATACTATCAAAGAACTAATTCAAACTAGCATTCCTAATATCATTAACAACTTGAGAAATGATCCAAACTTAGGATTGAGTAATCCAAACATAAATGCACAATATGAAGTGGAGATTGCTCCTATCATTATCGGTGGTATTTCGCAATTTGTCATCAATGAACCAGGTAATGTTAGATGGAGAGATGTAACAGAGGAAGAAAATATCAATCGCAGAAACTATCGTAAAGCTGATAACGTTGATTATTTAGAAGGTGATATCCAATCCAGTAAATATTATTTAAACAAAGTGGGAATGAACCGCTCTGAATTTGTAAATGATGTGAATGCTGATAAGAGAACCAGCAACCATGCAATGTTTCAACATGGTTATGAAAATGGTGTAAAAGGTATTGGTCAACAATTAATTACTGACTCGGTAACAATGGCTCCAACTACTTTGATTTCTGATAAATCAAAAGTATTTAAAGGTGGTTCTTGGAGAGACCGTGCGTATTGGTTGAATCCTGGAACAAGAAGATACTTAGACGAAGACATGTCTAGAGCGACAATTGGTTTCCGTTGTGCAATGGACCGTGTGGGTAGTCCGATTGGTCTTGGATCAAAAAGCAAAGGAAGATAATAATACTTCGATATTGATAAATAGTGAACCCCCGAATAATCTTCGGGGTTTTGCTTTTTATATTTGACTCATGCAAGAACTTTATTCTCATTTTCTAAAATACCCAATTGCGGTTACTGATACGAGAGCCATCCTACCCGATTCTATATTTTTTGCTCTAAAAGGTCCAAATTTCAATGCTAATGAATTTGCCGAAAAAGCGTTAGAAAGCGGGAGTAAATTTGCCGTAATTGATGAAGCAAAATACAAAAAAGACAATCGTTTTATTTTAGTGGAAGATGTGCTCACCACATTACAAAAATTAGCCTATCATCACCGTAAACAATTTTCTATTCCGGTTTTAGCTTTAACCGGCACAAATGGCAAAACCACTACTAAGGAATTAATTCACGCGGTTCTCTCTCAAAAATACAATGTACTATCAACAAAAGGGAATCTGAATAATCATATTGGTGTTCCATTGACTTTATTAAATTTAACTAAAGAACATGATTTTGCTGTAATTGAAATGGGTGCCAATAAACGAGGCGATATTAAAGAACTTTGTGATATTGCCGATCCAGATTATGGTATGATTACCAATATTGGCAAAGCACATTTAGAAGGATTTGGGGATATTGAAACTGTTTTACAAACTAAAACTGAAATCTATCAGCATATTAGAAACAAAAAAGGAAAGATTTTTATTAATACCGACAATTTACTCTTAAAAGAAAAAGGAAATGATATTTCACACGAATCATACGGATTCAATTCTGGAAATCTAAGAGGAAGAAATATCCAAGTTAATCCCTTTTTATCCTTGGAAATCGAAAACCCAGAGGAGATAATTCAAATTCAAACTCATTTGGTAGGGACCTATAATGCTGAGAATATTCTTGCAGCATGTTGTATTGGAAAATTTTTTGGAGTGGAAAATCAAAAAATAAAATCGGGATTAGAGAATTATATTCCTAGTAATAATCGATCTCAAATTATCCAAAAAGAAAATTGTACCATTTTGATGGATGCCTACAATGCCAATCCTTCAAGCATGAAAGCAGCCATTGAGAATTTTGCAGCAATCAATCATCCAGATAAATATTTTGTTTTGGGAGATATGTTTGAACTAGGAGAAAGCAGTGAGTTGGAACATCAACAAGTAATTCAATTAGCGGATGAAAAAAAATTAAAAGGAATTTTTGTTGGGAAAGCTTTTTTCTCTTTGAAAAACGAAAAAAATAAATTTCTCAATACCACCGAAGAAGCAAAAACTCTTATTCAACTAGAATTAAAAAAAGGAAGACTTTATTTAATAAAAGGGTCTCGTGGAATGAAATTAGAAACACTCTTAGATGTCATATAAAAAAGTCCTTCTAACGAAGACCTTTTTACCAATATGAAACGCTGAAATAAGTTGCCATTTTTATCCTTTCAAAATACCTCTCGCAATAACAATCTTTTGAACCTCGCTTGTTCCTTCGTAAATCTGAGTGATTTTAGCATCACGGAATAAGCGCTCAACGTGATATTCTTTAACATATCCGTATCCACCATGAATTTGTATAGCTTCGCTAGTAACCCAATTAGCAACACGCGAAGCAAATAATTTAGCCATTGACGCTGCCTGTTCAAAAGGCTCTCCTGCATCTTTCATTGCTGATGCTTTGTGCACTAATAAACGAGCTGCTTCAATTTCAGTAGCCATATCTGCTAATTTAAATTGAATGGCTTGGTGTTCTGAGATGGGCTTACCAAATGTTTTTCTTTCCTTTGAATACGCTAAAGCTAATTCATAAGCACCAGCAGCAATTCCTAAAGCTTGAGAAGCGATACCAATTCTTCCTCCACCTAAAGTTTGCATTGCGAATTTGAATCCGAAACCTTCTTCTCCAATACGATTAGCTTTTGGAACCTTTACATCTGTAAATAATAAAGTATGTGTATCACTTCCTCTAATTCCTAATTTATCTTCTTTCGCGCCTACTTTAAATCCTTCCATTCCTCGCTCAATAATCAATGCATTAATTCCATGATGTTTCTTCTCCACATCCGTTTGACAAATTACTAGATAGATAGAAGCAGTACTTCCATTGGTTATCCAATTCTTTGTTCCATTTACTAAATAATGGTCTCCTTTATCAATAGCCGTTGTGCGTTGTGACGTTGCATCCGACCCTGCCTCTGGCTCTGACAAGCAGAATGCGCCAATCATTTCCCCCTTTGCCAATGGCACTAAATATTTCTGCTTTTGTTCTTCCGATCCAAATCTTTCTAATCCCCAACAAACAAGTGAATTATTTACACTCATACAAACTGAAGTAGAAGAATCCACTTTTGAAATCTCTTCCATTGCCAAAGCATAGGAAACGGTATCCATACCTCCTCCACCATACTTAGGGTCGGTCATCATTCCCATGAATCCTAATTCAGCCAACTGCTTTATTTCATCCTTTGGGAAACGCATTTCACGATCTCGGTCAATTACACCCGGTTTCAACACACTTTGTGCGAAATCTCTCGCTGCAGTTCTAACGGCAATTTGTTCTTCGGTTAATTCAAAATTCATAGTTGTATAATTTGAACAACAAAAATATATTTTTATGCGTAGTTTGGTGCAAGAATTTATGAGCAAAATACAAATGAACCTAATCGGATTAATGTCAGGCACCTCTATGGATGGAGTGGATTTGGCACAAATAGAATTTTCTATTGAGCGTAAAAAGGTGAAGTACAGGATTGTGAAAGGGGAAACATTTCTCTATCCTGAGAAATTATTGGGGAAATTGAAAAAATCTAGAAAATTATCCTGTTTAAAATTAACTCTTTTAGATCGCGAACTAGGAATGTTCTATAGCCAACTTCTAAAAAAATTTATTGGAAAAAGTAAAATCGATTTAATTGCCAGTCATGGACATACCGTTTTTCACCAACCTGAAAATGGAATGACTTTACAAATAGGTTCAGGGGAGATAATTGCAGCTAAAACTGGAATTAAAACCATTTGTGATTTTAGATCTACAGATATTGCTTTGGGTGGACAAGGAGCTCCATTAGTTCCTTTTGGTGATGAATTGCT
>CAMBFX010000087.1 GCA_945865695.1 Chryseobacterium gleum
AAAACTAAGCAATTAACCTTTATTGAAATTATCAATCATTATCATTTTAAGATAGAAATTTAATGGAAGAATTTTGAAATAGGAAGGAATGAAGAGTATGAAGAAAATCTTAATGAAAACCCTTAATAAAACTTAACTTCTTAATGTTAAAATTGCATTTCATTCTTAATTTTTAATAATTAATTCGCAGTTGTATTGATTCTTAAACCAAGTAATCTGCCGCTTCGCATATCTTCTCGTATTCTGTTTCACTTTTACTATCGCTTCTTCTAAAGTGGATTTTCCATCCAAATATTCGAAAATTTCTTTGTAGCCTACCGTTTGTAATGCATTGTGATTTCTATAGGGCAAAAGTGATTTCACTTCTTCGACCAAACCCTCTTTGATCATTTGATCTACGCGAAGATTTATTCTTTCATACAATTTTTCACGCTCATGTTGAATCATATAAATCTTATAATCAAAATTTCTCTCAATGGTTCCTGATTTTTTCAAAGAGGAATACGGTTTCCCAGAAATTATGCTCACTTCAATAGCACGCATCAAACGATGTGGATTTTTGATTTCTCCTTTTTCGAAATATTCAAAATCGAGATTTTTTATTTTCTCTTGCAAAGATTCAATTCCCTTTTCTTCTAATTCTTTTTGTAATTGCTTACGAAGATTTTCATCTTTATCGGGCAATTCATCAAAACCATATAACAAGGCATTTAAATATAATCCTGAACCTCCAACAGCTACTACATATTGATTTTGCAAAAACAATTCATTCAACTTCTCCATCGCCTTTCGCTCGTAAATTCCCGCATTCCACTCCTCCTCTATCGAAATAGTATCAATGAAATGATGTTTTACTTTGGATAATTCTTCAAATGTAGGTTTAGCCGTTCCTATTGACATTTCCTTATAAAATTGCCGAGAATCAAAAGAAATAATTTCGGTTTTATACTCCAAGGCTTTTTCAATGGCTAATGCGGTTTTACCAGAGGCTGTTGGGCCACCAATTACTATTAATGATTTTTTTTTCAACGCTTAAATTTACAAGAATAAATCGTTTCGTTCGCTCTTCCATCTTCTACTTTCAGTTGAAATGTATGTTCTCCAGCCAAAATTTCCTCCGCGTCCAAATCAATCGACAAAACATTTTTGAATGGATCCATGATTCCCAAAACCCATTTTCCATCAATGAAAGCATTGTATTTTTTTACTCCGCTTAAATTATCTGCCAAGGTAAACTTCATGCTCGCTCCTTTTCCCATCAATCTTCCTTCATATACTAAAGAAGGAGAAATTACTGGCGCTTTTGTATCCATCATCACCGAATATTTTCCAAAAGTTTTCGTAGTCCAAACCATATAACCATCTTTGTATTCTCCGCCTTCACTCGAAATACTTCCTTTTTCATTGATAAAAACTCCTGTCAACTTATCTTTTAAAGTGGTATCTGTTAAAGTCGTTTTTATTTTTAATTCAATTGGATGCATCATCGGAATATCATCATCATGCAATTTATGAATGGAAGAGTAATAACCAGCTCCAGCTAAAATCTTTGTATAGTCGAAACATAAATCATCATATAAAGATGAATCGGGAAATGAAATACTAATTTCATCATTCTCAAAAACGACATCCCCATTCCATTTTATTTCTTTGGAACAATTTTTAGCGGCGAATTTCAAATTTGTTTTTTGTGCGCCAATAGAAAAATCCAATATCGATTTATTTCCATAAATATCCTTCACAATGAATTTCATGTTTTTCTTGTCCTTTCCACTCATATTCACCCAGCCATTTTTTACATTATGCGTATAAATCGGCAATTGGTTATTTCCTTTAATAAATGATTTATGATAACTGTTTTCCAAATCACGATAGGCCAAATAATCCATGTGAACATTGATAAATCGATTGGTGGCAAAGGTTACTTTATCAAAAACAGTTCTAAAAATGGTGTCCTTTTCATGGATTAATTCAATCGAATAAGGTCCGCATTGATTTCCCGAACCTGTAGTCAAATCAATGGTATGAACAGCAAAACCAATTTGCCCATAAGCATTTACTGCCGAAGCCAAACTATATTTTCCATTGGCTGAACTTGTTTTTACAATCACTGATTTATTTGAACCATTCACTGTGCTCGTATCATTTAACGGATAAATTTTTATTCCGTAAATGCTCGGAGCAATTTCATCTTTGATATCGAAACCAAATAACCAAGGATTCAAAGGGTCATCCGTTTTTGTTTCTCTGATTTCAAAATGCAAATGCGCACCTGATGATGTTCCCGAATTTCCGGTATATCCAATTACATCACCTTTTTTAAATTTGAATAAAGTAGAATCGGGATAAATATCAATTTGATCATTTTGATTTTCGTATTGTTGTTCCTTCACATATTTTTCTAATTCATCGTTGAACTTACTTTGATGAGCATAAACTGTAGTCAATCCGTTAGGATGATTGAGATATAAAACTCTTCCGTAACCATAATGTCCCACTTTTATTCGCCCTAAATACCCATCAGCGGTAGCGTAAATTTTATAGCCTGAAGCTCCGTTACATTTGATATCCAAACCTGTATGAAAATGATTTTTTCTCAATTCACAAAAATCTCCGGTCAAATAAAGAGGAATATGAAGGGGAGAACGGAAGTATTCCTTATCGATCTCGCGCTCGATTTTCTGTGAATAAGATTGTTGAATACTTGTTGCACTCAAGAGAATGAAAAATAGTACTGATTTAATGGGGTAAAAATGGGTTGTAAGTCTCAATTGTCAAGGGTTTTAAGAATTCTTCGTTCAATAATATACCTTACAAATTTAGTGCCTTGTTAAAGCGCTAAACTCCTTTCGTAGCAAAGATTTCCACATGATTCGATGCAAAAATTGTATTAATTGCCATATCCTTTTAACTTTGTAGTAACAGTGAGTGAATTAAATTTATGTCGACCTCAGAAGAATTGATAAAGCAAGTTAAAGTAAAGGTTCAAGACCTAGTTAACCGCGTGGACAATCTCAAGCAGGAAAGAAATCATTTGCGTACGGTGAACGATCAGTTAAAAACTGAAGTTGGCCAACAGCAAATAATTTCAACTGCTCGACATGCTGAGATCGCAGAATTAAATCGCAAGCTGCAGGAAATAAAGGAATCTGAAACGAACCTGGCAGAAGTTCATAAAGAACAAATGCGTAATCGAATCAGTGAATTGGTGCATGAAATTGACAGATGCATCGTCATGTTAAACAAGTAGATTTTTACTCCATGAGTGAAATTTCGATAAAAGTGAACATCGGTACCAGAACGTATCCACTCTCAGTAAAACCTGAAGAGGAGGAAGTAATTCGCTTGGCCGCCAAAAATATCAACGACAGCATAAAAAACCTTCAGGAAAATTATGCGGTGAAAGATGTTCAAGATCTTCTTGCCATGACGGCTCTTCAAATGGCCACTCAACAACTCGTTAAAAAACCGGTTGCTCCCGAAAACACTGATGCATTAAAATCAGATGTAGAGGAAATAAACCGAATGATCGAGCAAGCATTGAGTGAAAACTAATTCATCCGATAATTTCCTTAACGGAGTTATTAATTTTTAAATACAAAACAAAATGGATCCAATTAGCATTTTAATTGGTGCCGGAGCAGGTTTAATCGTAGGTGGAATCTTAATTTGGATAATACAATCTAATCTTCAAAAAGGAAAAGGTGCTGGAATTGTTCAAAAAGCAGAAGCCGAAGGAGAGAATATCAAGAAAGAAAAATTGCTTCAGGCCAAGGAAAAATTTCTTCAATTAAAAGAAGAACATGAAAAAGCGGTGAACGAACGCGAAAGAAAAGTTCAAAGTAACGAGGATAGAATTAAAAGTAAAGAGAAAGATATTACTCGCAAACTTGAAGATGTTACCAAAGTAGAAAAAGATAATCTTCAACAAAAAGAACAATTAACCAATCAACTTAATTCTTTAAACAAGAAAAAAGATGAAGTGGACAGAGCTCATCAGAAAATGGTAGCAGAGTTGGAAAAAATCTCTGGTTACACAGCCGAAGAAGCCAAATCTCAATTGGTAGATGCATTGAAAAATGAAGCGAAAACCAATGCAATGTCTTATATCAAAGACATTCAAGAAGAAGCTAAGATTAATGCCAAACAAGAAGCAAAGAAAATTGTTATTCAAACTATTCAGCGAGTAGCTACTGAGCATGCCGTGGAAAATGCTGTTTCAGTTTTCCATATTGAGAATGATGAAATGAAAGGAAGAATCATTGGTCGTGAAGGAAGAAATATTCGTGCATTAGAAGCAGCAACAGGAGTTGAAATTATTGTGGATGATACACCAGAAGCAATTATATTATCTTGTTTTGATCCTATTCGTAGAGAGATTGCTCGTTTATCCTTACACCAATTAGTTTCTGATGGCCGAATTCACCCTGCAAGAATTGAAGAAGTTGTAGCGAAAACTAAAAAACAATTAGACGAAGAAATAGTTGAAGTGGGTAAACGTACCACCATTGATTTAGGAATTCATGGCTTACATCCTGAGTTGATTCGTATGGTAGGAAGAATGAAATATCGTTCGTCTTATGGACAAAATTTATTACAACATTCAAGAGAAGTAGCTAACCTTTGTGCTACGATGGCGAGTGAATTAGGATTGAATGTGAAGATTGCTAAACGTGCAGGATTATTACATGATATTGGAAAAGTTCCGGATGACGAGCCAGAATTACCACATGCCATTCTCGGAATGAAAATCGCTGAGAAATTTGGCGAAAAAGCCGAAGTATTGAATGCTATTGGAGCGCATCATGATGAAATTGAAATGACGAGTTTAATTTCTCCAATCGTTCAGGTTTGTGATGCAATTTCGGGAGCAAGACCAGGAGCCAGACGTGAAGTGATGGATGCCTATATCAAACGAATTAAAGATTTAGAAACATTGGCTTGTAGTTACACTGGAGTAAGTAATGCTTTTGCGATTCAAGCAGGACGTGAATTACGTATCATGGTAGAAAGCGAAAAAGTGAGTGATGCAGAAGTAGAGCAGTTATCATTTGATATTTCTCAAAAAATTCAAACAGAAATGACTTACCCTGGACAAATCAAGGTTACAGTGATTCGTGAAAAACGATCAGTGAATTACGCAAAGTAGATAGTTGTAAAAAACATTTTTTGCCACAGATTACACAGATAACACAGATAAAGAAATTTAAATATTTCAGAAATCTGTGTTTATCATTTAATACCAAAACAAAAATCTGTGACATCTGTGTAATCTGTGGCGAAAAAAATTTGCGGAGCAAATAAATGATAGTGAAAATTGAAAATAAAAGAATTGTTGTAACAGGTGGAGCCGGATTTATCGGTTCCAATCTATGTGAATATTTGGTTAGAAATAATCAAGTAGTTTGTTTGGATAATTTATCTACCGGCTTCAAAGAAAATATTGAACCATTACTTTCTCATCCCAATTTTACTTTTGTTGAAGGGGATATTAGAAATTATGAGGATTGTTTGAAAGCAATTAAAGGCGCTGATATAGTTTTGCAACAAGCAGCCTTAGGAAGTGTTCCTCGCTCTTTTCACGATCCGATTTCAACCAACGAAGTAAATGTGATTGGTTTTTTAAATGTCCTAACAGCAGCGAGAGAATCAGGAATAAAAAGAGTGGTTTACGCATCGAGTTCATCAGTTTACGGCGATTCACCCGACCTTCCGAAAAAAGAAGAGAAAATTGGGAATCAACTTTCGCCTTATGCGGTGAGTAAATATGCGAATGAATTATATGCCAGTCTGTTTTCGCGAATGTATGGAATGGAAATTATCGGTTTGAGATATTTCAATGTATTTGGAAGAAAACAAAGTCCAGAAGGCGCTTATGCTGCTGCTATTCCAAAATTTATTAAAGCTTTTTTAAATCATGAATCACCAATGATACATGGGGATGGAACGCAATCAAGAGATTTTACGTATATCGAAAATGTGATTCAAGCAAATATTTTAGCCGCAACGACAACGAATCCTGAGGCATTGAATCAAGTATATAATGTAGCGGCAGGAAATCAAATTGATTTGAATGAATTGATTAAAATTTTAAGAAAATTACTTTCTAAATTTGATGCTGAAATAAATAATGTTCCAGTAAAACACGGAGAAGAAAGAGGTGGAGATGTGAAATATTCATTGGCATCTATTGAGAAAGCAAAAAATATTTTGGGATATGAACCATTTACCAATGTAGAAAGTGGTTTGAAAGAAGCCATTAGTTGGTACGTGGAGAATTTGGTTGAAAAAAAATAGTATTAAGTATTGAGATTCTAATGATCCTTCTATACGAAATTAGAAGACTCATTTTAACTCAGGATGACAATAAATGAATTTTAAATCTTGAACATTGAATTTTAAATCTGGAATTTTCAACATGCAAAACCAAGTCGCTTTATATCTCATATTTATTTCAGGAGTAGTTTTAATTATTGCTTCCTTAATGGATTGGGATTATTTGTTTGGAGTAAAAAAAGACAAAAGAGATTCAGAGGATGTTCTAAACAATTCGGTTCATCCCCATTTGTTGATGCGTGTTTCAACCACACTTTTTTCATGGATGCAAAAACCTTTGAACTATCTTTTTAAAGAGGGAAACGACCCCGAAAGACGCTCTAAGCGCGTTTTTTATGCGATTTTAGGTTTAGTGTTCATCTTACTTGGAATAATTGCCTTAAATTCGGGAAAATTCAGTTAATGTTTTACGGTATTTGTCATGTCACCGTTGCGCCTGTTAGGGCTGAAGCTTCTGATAAAGCAGAACAAGTTACGCAATTACTTTTCGGAGAACATTTCACCATTTTAGATCAACAAGAAAAATGGAGTTTCATCAAAATTTCTCACGATGGTTATGAAGGTTGGGTTTGTAATAAACAATACGAACAATTAGCTACCAACGATTTTATTTCATTGGAGAAAAATAAACCGAGAAGATTATTGGATTTGATGCTTTTCATTCGAAACAGACAATCTTCTATTATCGGTACAGAAAGTTCAATTGTGAATTCACAGCAACATATTGTGATTGGTTCTGCCCTACCCTTTCATAGCAAAAATACTTTTAGAATAAATTATACAGAGTATCACGTCAAAGCCAAAACAACTCCGATTAAAAATCCAAAAACAACAACTGTTGCCAAAGGATTTATTGGTGCGCCTTACCAATGGGGCGGTAGAACCATGAATGGAATTGATTGCTCGGGATTTGTTCAATTGACGCATTTACTTTGTGGAATTTATTTGCCACGAGATGCGAGTCAACAAGCCGAAATTGGAGAAGAAATTTCTTTCGAGAATTTACAAGAAGGTGATTTAGCTTTTTTTCAAAATGATGCTGGAAAAGTGAATCATGTGGCATTGATTTTAAAAGGTCATAAAGTGATGCATGCCTCTGGAAAAGTAAGAATTGATACACTGACCAAAGAAGGAATTTACAATGAAGAAAGAGAAATGGTAACACATAAGTTTTGTAAAATAAAAAGAGTTGTTCCCGAAATTCAGGGAGAAAATTGATTATTGCTATAAAAAATTCAACCCTTCGATACCCGCCAGAATGAATGAATTCATCTGTCGGGCTGGCGCTTCGAAAACTAGCTAATCAGGGTGACAGATTCAAGATTTAAAATTATTTAAAAATGAGAAGATATAAATTACTTTTAATTTTAACCTTAATTTTCAGTATAAGTTCTTGCAAACTTTGCAAAAAGAATGATTCTACTGTAAACAATGATAAATTGACAAATGAAGTTTCCGATATTTTCGTGCAACGAGGTTTTGTAAAACCAGAAAATTCAGCTTCAATTGAAATACTAAAAACAAGCATCGAAGCAAATATTTTAACGATTGAAGTTTCTTATAGTGGAGGATGTGCAGAACATGAATTCAAATTGTATTTTGATGGGAACTATAAAAAAAGTTTACCTCCTAAAGTAGATTTCATTCTTACACATTATAACAAAGGAGATGCCTGTAGAAGCATTGTAGAAAAAACGATGAAGTTTGATATTTCCAAAGCGCAATATGTGGGTGGAAAAGAAATGATGGTGAGTGTGGAGCAGTTTGAGGAGTTGAAGTATTCTTATTAGGAGAAGGCTAATAGTGAAGGAAGCCACATAGCCACGTAGAGTGAAGAAGGCAAATAGAGGGAGAAATCAAATAACCAATTAGTAAAAAAAAGGCAGATTATTGCGATTAAATATATCTTTTCTATTTGCCTATTGGCTATTTGGCTATTGCCTAAATCTCCGGAATCACATGCGAAGGAAAATATCCAACTAAAAATCCCTTCTCATCAATTAAATATTTACAAAAATTCCAAGTAGGTTCTTTTGCGTTCCACCCGTTTTTATTAGGATTAGTAAGCCATTCGTATAATTCACATTTATTTTTCGACTTTACTTCCGCTTTTTCGGATATAGGAAAAGTAACGCCATAATTGATCTCACAAAAATTTTGAATCTCTTTATTGGATCCTGGTTCTTGTTTTCCAAATTCGTTAGAAGGAAAACCAATAATCATCAATCTACTTTCATTCTCCTTATATAATTTTTCTAATTCTGGATATTGTGGTGTGTATCCACATTTGGATGCTACATTCACTAATAAAACTTTTTTACCTCTTAAATCTTTGAACTGAATTTCTTGTCCGGTGGTTTTACGAATACAAAAATTAGGTAGTTGAAATTTTTCACTTCCTTCAAAAGAAGTTTGTAAATTCTTTTGAAAACTATTGGGTACCCTCAACTCTTTTTGCCCTATGAAATGGGCACCCCATTTGATTATTCTGTATATTATGCTCATAAAACAAAATTAAGAAAATAAAACACATTCTTTAAATAATAAAAAATGAATATAAAAACTAAACACCTAATAAAATTTTAAAAAAAGTTGGTGATTTTTCAAAAAAATTCATGTGTTATTTTTACCGTTTTATCTTTGATTTTCGTAATTAGTCGAAGATAATAAAAAGTTCGAACGGATATCATTAAAAATACGTATCTTCAAAAAAAAATAAATGACTGTAATCTTTAATAAAGAAATTCATATTTTGGTAGTAGAAAATTAGGGATAAGAAAAATGGTAATTAATTAAAATAAAAAGTAATATTAATGAAGATTTTTTTAAGTGATCAATGCTATCCAGATGAATACAATTATGGAATGGGTATGAATGCTGCAGAAATACCAAATGTACCTTCAAAACAAATATTAATGGCTTTTAAAAAAAATTGGATTTCAAGTATAGAAAATCAACATTAAAGAAAGCATAAAACCGATGATGCAAATAGGCTTGTCTTCAAGTTAGTTTTATATGATCTAATGCTCATCCTTTCCATTACTTCTATTTTGATTTTTATTTTCGAATAATTTAGTCAGCGTTCTTTTAAATAATTCATTACCATTTTATTACAAGATGCCGGTTTTATAATCGGCATTTTTATTCTTGTTAATTGAATCCATATTCCCTTTTATCGAAAAAAAGCCTCTGTTCGCCGAAATAATTATGATTTGAAACAGAGAATGAGTAAAATTGAGAAATATTAATATCAAGCAGATATGAAATTGACCCACCTTGATTCATTAGCCAACCGAAGGGAGATTCAAATGGCTACGATCTACAAAAACTATTTAAAGCAAGTCAAATTCACGGTATTTCCGGGCTTGTTTGGTGTTGTTTTCGGCAGTATGATTGTTTAATAATAAAATTTTAACGATGCGTTTTACATTTTGTTAAAACAGAAGCAAAACGTTTATAATACCCAATTCTTATTTTTAATACTCAGTTTTATGAATAAAAATCTACTCTCCAAAAACATTTCAAGTAATGTTCAAGAAAATACTCCTAATGGTGTAGTTTCCTCTTCTTCCTTCTTATACAATATAGAGCAAAATATTTATAAAGTATTGGATAGACCTACTCACAAATCAAATGGGAAAAATCCCAGTCAAACTGAACTTACCGATGTTCAAAATCCAAGCAGTCGGAAACAGACTGTATCTTTGAAACGATTATTTAGTAGTCTTGGTCTAGCACTGGCAATTCTGGTTCAACTAGTTCTAGTTGAAAGTTCACATGCTCAATGTTATACAGCAACAAATGGTTTGTGGCCTTCAGCCACGTTCACACCAACTTGTAATGCTACGTTTGCAAATATCACGACCTCTGGTTATGCCAGTGAATATTCGAATGTTAATCTAGTTGCAGGTACTACATATACGTTTAGAAGTTCAGTCACAACGGATTATATTACAGTCGACAATAATGGTGCTGCACCGTTGGTGGGGGTTGTTGGTGTTAGTGGTACTGCTGGTATTAATTGGACATGCACTGCGACCGGTACCTATCGTTTTTACACACATACCAGTTCGGCATGTGGAGCTGCCTCAGTTAGCAGAACAAGATCAATAAGATGTGGATCTGCTACACCACCAGCCAATGATGCTTGTGCTGCTGCAACAAGTTTACCATGTGGTACATCAGCTTTAGCAGGTACTACAGTTAATTCTGTTTCTGAAACTGCACCTAATGGCTGTGCATCAAGTTTTGGGGTTTGGTATACGTTCACAGGGGATGGGCAACAGACAACTATTACATCCACCACCACTTTTGACCACGAATTAACAATCTCTTCAGGTGCTTGTGGAGCATTAACGAATATTGCTTGTGTAGATAATTCGACTGGAACAGAAACATATACTTTTAATACGGTTAACGGTACAGTTTATAGAATTTACGTTGCACATTATGCGCCTGGAAACACCACTAAAGGTACGTTTACGATGAGTAGGACTTGTACATCATTAGTATATGATCCATGCGCAGTTATTCCAACCATTTCTGGCTGTGGCACCTCCGCTACTGCATCCATGACCGGCAGTGGAGCTGGATGGAGTGTTACTTCTTGTGGTTTTGCAACTCCAGGACAAGAGCGCCTGTTTTCATTTACAGCACCTACAACGGGAACTTATACACTTAATCTAACTGCAATCACAGGTGGTTTTGTTGATTTCTTCTGGAAAGCTGCAAGTGGTGGTTGTAATGCAGCAGGTTGGAATTGTATTGATGATATTTCAGCAACTGGAACATTTAGTGCAATTACACCAATGTCTTTTACTGCAGGCACAACCTATTATATTTTATTGGATCCGGAAGGAACAGGAACGTATTCAGCTACATTTAATTTAGGATGTCCGGTGCCAGCACCTGCAAACGATCTTTGCTCTGGAGCTACATCAGTTACATGTGGAGCTACCGTAACTGTAAATACAGCAAATGCAAATACTGATGCAATTGGTTCTACAACTTGTGGAACAACAATTACAACACCTGGTGTTTGGTATCAAATTGCAGGTAATGGTCAAGTAATGACTATATCTACAGTAGGTTTAACAGCCTCTGATACAAAATTAATTGTTTACAGCGGTTCATGTGCAGGATTTACATGTGTTGGTGGTAGTGATGATTTCTCGGGCACGCAATCTAAAATAACATGGTCCTCTGTTTCTGGCACTACTTATTATGTACTTGCAGCTTTGTTTACAGGTACTGGCAGTTTCCCGATGTCTCTTTCATGCGTTGCGCCATGTGCCGGCACTCCTAATCCGGGAGCAACAACAGCAACCTCTTCGCAAGTATTTGCAGGTGGTTCAACCACTTTAGGTATTACAAATGCCCAATCAGGTACAGGTATTTCTTACCAATGGCAATCTGGTCCTTCAGCCTCAGGTCCATGGAATCCAATTGGTGGAGCTACTTCTTCAACATACTTAGCATCGCCAACTACCGCAACTTACTACCAGTGCGTTGTTACATGTTCTAACGGAGGTGCTACTGGAACATCTACACCGATTTTGATTTCAGTCAACCCTTATTGTAATCCTGATTATACTGGTTATACAACTACTCCTCAAAATGGGACAGAAGGCACTGTTGATGGTGATATGATTACCAATGTAACCATTACTTTAGGAGCAACAACCTTATTGAATAATTCTTCAACATCTGCTTTAAGTACACCACAATATACATTCTATTCGTCACTCCCTACGATTACTATGTTTCCGTCTAATACTTACAACGTAAACGTAACAGCAGGTACATTTACTGATCAAAACTTTGCAGTTTGGATTGATTACAATAACGATAACGACTTCTATGATGCAGGTGAATTAATTGGTTTTTCTACGGCTGCAACCACAATTGCAAATCAAACAATTAGTTTTCCAATTAACCTTGCGTGTGCACCTCCACTTGGAACTCACAGAATGCGTGTTCGTGATGTATATGCAACAGCAGGAAATACAATTGACCCATGTACAACCTATGGATGGGGAGAAACAGAAGATTACTTGATTACTATTGTTGCAGGAACTCCATTTACACCGACATTCTCTGCTACACCAACAACACCGAACTGTTTGGGAACGCAAGTAACTTATACTGCAACTGCTGGTCAAACAAATTATGTTTGGACTTTCCCAGGAACTGCTGGTGTAAATTATACACTAGTAAGTGGAGGTACATCAACTTCAAATACTGCAGTGGTGATTTACAACAATATTGGCTCACAAACAATTAGTATGAACTATGCGAGCCCCTTGGGTTGTGCTAGTGCTGGAGCAGTAACAAACACTATTACCATTACTACTCCAACAGTAACAGCATCTGCTACCGCTACAACGGTATGTGATGGAACGCCTATTACACTTACTGGTGCTGGGGCTTCTACTTATGCTTGGACAGGTGGCGTTACAGACGGAGTTGCTTTTACCCCTACTTCTTCTACTACCTACACTGTTACTGGAACTAGTGCCGCGGGATGTACTTCTACTGCTTCTATTGCAATAACTGTTAACCCACTTCCTACTGTAACAGCATCTGCTACCGCTACAACGGTATGTGCTGGAACGCCTATTACACTTACTGGTGGTGGGGCTTCTACTTATGCTTGGACAGGTGGCGTTACAAACGGTGTTGCTTTTACACCTACTGCTTCTACTACTTATACCGTTACTGGAACTAGTGCAGCGGGATGTACTTCTACTGCTTCTATTGCAATAACTGTAAACCCACTTCCTACTGTAACAGCATCTGCTAACGCTACAACGGTATGTGCTGGAGATGCCGTTACACTTACTGGTGCTGGAGCTTCTACTTATGCTTGGACAGGTGGTGTTACAGACGGAGTTGCTTTTACCCCTTCTTCTTCTACTACTTATACCGTTACTGGAACTAATGCAGCAGGATGTACTTCTACTGCTTCTATTGCAATAACTGTAAACCCACTTCCTACTGTAACTGCATCTGCTACCGCTACAACAGTTTGTGATGGAGATGCCGTTACACTTAATGGTGGTGGGGCTTCTACCTATGCTTGGACAGGTGGCGTTACAGACGGAGTTGCTTTTACACCTACTTCTTCTACTACTTATACCGTTACTGGAACTAATGCAGCGGGATGTACTTCTACTGATGCTATTGCAATAACTGTAAACCCATTGCCTGCTATAAGCTGCCCTTCAGACATTACTGTTAGTGCAACTAATGGTTCATGCGGTGAGATCGTAAATTTTAGCGCAAGTTCATCAACAATACCTGCACCAACAATCACTTATTCGCCAGCGTCTGGTTCAACTTTTACAATCGGAACTACTGTCGTTACGGCAACAGCAACAACTGCTGAAGGTTGTGTTTCAACCTGCACATTTAATGTAACCGTAACATCAACGGGTACTAGTAATTGGTTAGGAAGTATTAGTAATGATTGGTTTGATTCAGGCAACTGGTGTGGTGGAATTCCAACAGCTACTTCTGATGTAGAAATTTCCACAGGCGCTTCATTTATGCCAATTATTGCAACTACAGGAGCAATTGCAAAAAATATTACAATTAACTCTGGCGCTAGC